>CAVGEN010000120.1:0-9924 GCA_963628185.1 Waltera intestinalis
TTCATTGTCGGGATTTTTCTCGCTCATTTTTGATAAGCTCTGCTCCGTTCATATAACCTCAGATGGAAGTTCTCATCCTGTTCTTTTTGGTACGCTTAGTTCCGCTAAGTTCAGTCGGCGGAAAAACCGCTGGCTTAACTCTTGGCTTAAACTGGCGTAAGCCGCTTCATTTTTATGAAAGCAAGCAGTGCGCTCCTACGAGCTGCTTATATTAGTATAGCATAAAAACAGGAAAGTTCAATACATTGTTGTTGATTTGCGACCTTATTTGTATTTCCAACTCATAAATCGCTCACGAAGCTCCTTGATGTCCTGCTCGGAATCCGTGTTCAAATAAATGTGATTATGAGCAAACACAGCCTTTATCGCCGCTGCCATCTGCATTACATCTTCTGTCCTCTTGACAATACAGTATTCAACCCGATTGCATTTGCAGATATGAGCTTTTACACTTTGTTCTCGCCTCTCGGTTACAGTAACCGCTTCAACCTCTAACGCACATTTTAGTTCAGGGAAGTACGCCGACAAAGGCATTCCGATTTCCGTATCGCTGTCAGTTTTGACTGTCACACCGCTTTTAGCAGCATAAAACATTATCAGTAGTTGCGGCAGTGCTTGTCTGAACTCCTCCTCGCATTTTGGACAGAGATTTCTCTCAATCGTCCTGTCCGTAATTTTAGCTCTATAAGAATGCCCGGCTCGGCATCTCCACCATACAACCTTCATTGAGTTTCTTGATACCTCAGTTGGGCGTATATCAGCATTTCTGTCAAAGTCCCACTCAGGTAAAAGGTCGGCATCGGTTGTGGCAAGGTCATTATAGCCCTGTTGAACGGCTCGATCTGCACACACCGGACACATTCCACCCCTAACCCTTGTACGGATAACGGATTTCCATTCGTAGCCGCAGGTTCTGCATTTCCACCAAACATTCTTTGCTGACTTCTCGTTGATGTCATCCGGTGTCAGCGGCAGGTTTCGAGCTGACCACTCTGCTGCAAGCTGCGGATACAGTGTTCTTAGGTCATTAAAGCCTTTGAGCAGCTTTATCCCGCTGCAATAGGGACACTTACTTCCGCCTGAGCGAGTGGAGATCAAAGTATTCCATTTGTGTCCCAAGCTGCACCTCCACCACACCCTTGTGTTTTTGAAGGCTGTTACCTTATCCGGCGTAAGAGGCAGATTCCTTTCAGACCACTCCGCCGCAACATCAGGAAAGCGGCTGGCTAAATCATTGAAACCCGAAAGAACAAGGTTGTGCGAACAGTACGGGCATCCAGTTCCGTTCATCGTTCTGCTTTTCACCGAAGCTGTCCACTCGTGGCCGAGCTTACACCGCCATATCACTTTCTTGTGAGAAGCCGGTGTCAACATCGACGGCTTCAACGGCTCATTTTTAGGCGACCATTCCTTTGCAAGCTCAGGAAATTTGCTCTCAAAATCGTTATATCCTTTCAGAACTCTTGCACCTGAACAGATAGGACACTTTTCTCCGGCAGAGCGAGCCTTGATGCTCGTCTGCCATTCGTGTCCGCAAGTTCCTTTCCACCATACGACCTTATTTGACCCATAGGTTACGGTATCGGGTGTCAACGGCAAATTCTTTTCCGACCACTCAGGCACAAGCTGCGGTCGCATTTTGCTCAAGCTATTCTCCATATCGTTTCGCTCCATTTCTCTTGGTTTATACATAGTATAGTTGTTCTCGTTGTTTTTGAGAAATGTGCGAAAACTCAAAGGCACCCTGCGATTGCTCACAGAGTGCCTTTAATTAGGTTGTCATCGAAGTTGCCATATAGTCGTCGAAAGCGGCGATTTCCTTCTTCTTTAGAGAGTTGGTCACATCGACATAGATATTCATTGTGGTTGAAACATCTGCGTGTCCCAAGACACTTTGGATAACTTTCAGATTGATCCCCGACTCACATAGCCGTGTTGCGAATGTGTGCCTGAGTATGTGGCAGCTAAAGTGCGGCAAAAGGACAGGAGCAGAATCAACTCCGTATTTTTCAAGCACTTCGCCATTGCAGTCCCGCATAATGCGGCGAATTGCTTTGTTCAGGTTGCCTTGATTTTGAACATCACCGAAGCGATTGACAAAGATAAAGTCATCATAGCCATCCACACGACTCCTGCTGCTGATTTCAGCTTCTCTTTGGTATTCACGCTCCATCAAAAATGCTTGCTTAACGCTTTCGGTCATCGGGATTTCCCGTTCTCCCGCTTTTGTCTTTGGGGTGTTTATAGAGAAATAGCAACCTTTTTCGTCACGGTGGTTATAGTACACCAGCGTGTGGTTTATTCGGATGATGCCTTCATCCAAGTCAATATCTCTCCATCGTAGCCCTGTGATTTCTCCCACACGCATTCCGGTATTCGCCATAACATAGAACACGGGATACCAATGTCGTTCCTTAGGGTGACTGAGTATATAATCAAAAAAGAGCTTTTGCTGTTCCACTGTCAATGCAGACTTTTTTTCACGCTCAAAGCCGTGTGACAGTTTCAGTTCTTTGAGCATATTGTCGGTAGGGTTAATTCGTATCATCCCATCGTCAACCGCCACCTGAAAGACTTGATGAAGTACACTGTGAACATTGTCGATGGTCGCAATCTTCAGCACCTTGCCATCGGCAAGGGAGTTATAGAACTTCCGCACATCCGATTTCTTTACAAGCGTGAGCCTGTTCTTCCCAAAAACCGGCTTCACAAACAGCTCATACATATAAATATAATTCTTGAAGGTGCTGTCCTTAATTCCTCGCTTGAGCTGACACCAAAGGTCGAACATATCATTTACAGTCAGACTCTTTATATCCGAACGGATACCGTCGTGCTTATCAATGATGATCTGTTCTTCCTGCTCTCTCAGCTTTTCAAGTGTTGGAGCATATACGGAATGTCTTTTCCCGTCCGGCGTTGACCATCGGTACGCATAAGTACCGTTGGGACGCTGTGTTTCGCCCGTCTTTAATCGTGTGTGCTTGTTGTCATATCTGACGCCAACTTGTTTTTTCGCAGCCATAGTTACCTCCTGTCTTAGATGGAGAAGCTCTTTTCCAAGAACTCCTCTAATTTTTTTCGTTTCAAAAGTCGTTTTGTTCCTACCCAAAGCACAAAGTCGCAGGATTCATCATCAGACAGCTCTCGGAGCTTATCAGTTCCTACACCTGTGTACGCCGCCGCTTCAATTAGGGTTAGGTTTGCACGCTCCCAAATGGGAACGGCACGGTCTTTTTCTTGCTTGTTCATATCAGTATCCTCCTTGATTTTGTTGCTTTAAGGATACTGGCGAACCTTATTTCCGGCAATGATGCGATTTGGAGCATCGCATCATTGACCTAAATCGAATAGGATTTTTCTAAAAATTCATCGAGCTTCTTCCGCTTAATAAGCCGCTTTGTTCCGTTCCATAGGACAAAATCGCAGTCCTCACGGTCAGACAATTCTCTTAGCTTATCGGCACCAACGCCGGAATAAGCTGCCGCTTCATATACAGTCAGATTTGTCTTTTCCCAAAGGGGAACGACATATTCTTTATTTGGCTTGCCCATTATCGCTACCCCCTTTCATTTCGCTTTTGTCTGTGTAAATCAGGCAGATTCAAGTACCGATATGCCCGACTGCTATACTCATCGGACTTATAAAAAGCAGCGGTGATGCCGTCAAAAATCCGAAGCAGCGCACACTCGTTCAAATCCTCGGTCATAAGGATTTCCCTGACTGTCACATTGCTTAAAGGCTTGTGCTTCTTTTTCCAATCATGGTACGAGAAATACTGGTCAATCTCATCGTAGTAGATGCCCTCATCAATTCGCCTGTCTGGTTGGATAAGACGATAGATGCAAAGTAGCATTTCCTCGGCTCTGTTGTTATTGATTCTGCTGATGTTCAGCAGATCAAACACTCGCAGCTCCACTACATCCTTGACTCGTTTGAAACCAACATCAATAAAGGCATTTGCAACCTTGTATTCATCTACCATTCTCCACTCGGAAGAATCGAACCTAATCATCGCTTGTTTCATTTCCTGCGCTCCTATCTTTCAGTATGAATTGCTCTCTACTAACCAATTGGGAACTTTTTTTCGATTTGAACGAAAAAACTTTTAGAATTGGAGCAATTTCTTTAGATGTTTGAGCGCAATTGCTTTTTGGTAATTGATTGTGCTTTGCGTTTTTCCGAGCTTTCGGGCATATTCTCTCTCAGACATGGGGCATTCTGTAAAAAACAGACTCTCTATCAAAGCTCTTTCAGCGGGAAGCAATTTTGCGATTGCATCTTGGATTTCCACTTTCTGAAGCCTTTTCATTACTTCTTCCGCAACATTACAAGTTTTATCTTCGAGCAGTTCTTCACCGCTGCCCTCATCATCGGTGGTCGTCTGAGTGCTATACGAGAAAACTGTAAAACCCGACTCTTTTTCAGCAGCGGTAAGGTAATCGTGACTGTCCTTTTCGGATCTCCATACCTTTGCGGTATCAGCTCCGCACTCGGCAACGATAATTACATCGTCCATCGAGCAGGCATCCAGTTGCCCAAAGTTGTCTTTACGCCTTTGTCCTTCGGGTGTCTGCATAAACATTGCAAACTCATAACCGTTCATCACGATCCAGTTGCTACCGTCCGCTGCCAGCTTGGGGTTCTTTTTAACAAGATATATTTTTCGCATTTTCGTAATCTCCTTTGAATTTTGAAATTTTGAATAGAGTCAAATAAAAATCAAAATTCCGAAGATCACGGATAGCGGGACACGGCACTCTGCCAATGCAGCAAAAACATAACTTCACCCTTTCTGCCAGGAAGAAAGCGAAAAGGGCACAAAAAAAGCCGCTGTAGCTTTCAAGTCAATGCTTGATGGCTACAACGGCTTCTTCTTTCAGCTCGTCCTATTCAATTCGCTTCGCCTAAGCTGTTTATAATGTGGTGTAAAATGTGACCTCGTTTCAAGAAAACATTTTACTCGGCTGCTGTCGGTAAACAGGCAATAAAAAAGCAGCTACAAACCCTTGAGGCTGTAACTGCTCTGTATGACCTGTTCATTTGCCTGACCGTTTCGCAGGGAGAGTGTGGCAGGCAGAAAATTTTACGGCAAGTAAAATGCTCACACTTTTTTACGATACCATTATAACACGGCGGCTTTTCCGTGTCATCGGCATCTACCATGCCATTTTCCTGCCATTTTTCTGCCACTATCGAAAAGCGGATGCAATCCGGCAGCATAGACAGTATAGCAGAGGTGAAGTCGGACTTTCAGTAGGAAATCGGTCGGATTTTCATCGGACTTCCGTCGGACAACGGTCGGACTTTTCTGTCTGGATAAAGAATTCGGGTATCTCATCGCCCACTGTATCAAAAATACCACGGAACGACGGGAGCGCATAACCCCACAGGGCAATTCCGAGCAGCATAACAGCTTCCTTCTTGCGATCATAAAAGGTGCTGCGTTCTAAATTAAGTATCTCCAGCAGCTCGCTTTCGGTGTAGCGGAAGGCAGTCAGATAGCTCTTGGACAGTATCTCGTGATAGAGCTTCCCGTTATTGTAATAGTCATAGACCTTGCTCATTGCCTTATCAATAAGGTCGATCATCCATTTGTTTTCAAACAGATTACACACACGGCGTTCAAACTCGCTGCGCTCTATATTGGGAGCAAATTCCTCTAAATAGACAAGGGCTTCGTTCAGATCATCACCGTAATAATAGATTTCTTCATTTACGCAGTTGCAGTCCGAGAGCGTTGCCCACACCACATCACGGTAGATGCTTAGGAGCAGCTTGGTTTTATGGAATATATCGTCCTGCACCAAGCCCAACTGCTCATACATTTTGCCTATGTTTTTTACTGCTTTTGTATTGTTCCTTCCCATTGCTGCTCCTTTCCCGTATGAATCGGGTATACTGATATAAACCGTGTATCTTTGCGCAGGCTCAAAATTATCTGCGGCATTTTTTCATAACCCCTTGACAATGCACGCAACTTCGAGTAAGATATATATGCAACTTAATTGCGTATCTATATTATACGCAATTCACTTTCGCTTGTCAATAGAAACCGGCAATATATTTTCTAACATTTATTTGAACGCTACGGAGGACGGTAAAATGAAGTTTTGTGAGAAATTAAAAGAAGCCCGCACGAAGGCGGGCTTGAAGCAGGAGGAACTGGCAAAGGCTCTCGGAGTTTCCCTCAGAACAATCACCAACTATGAGTCCGGCGAACGCTATCCGAAAAAGAGGGATATCTATCATAAGCTGGCGGAGCTGTTCCATACCGAAGAAAACTACTTTCTCAACGAGGATGAGGAGTTTCTGCTTTCAGCCGCCGAGAAGTACGGTGCTAAAGGTGCAAAGCAGGCGCAGGCACTTGTAGATGAAGTCAGCGGTCTTTTTGCAGGCGGCAATATTGCCGATGAGGATTTGGATGTGATGATGAGAGCTTTGCAGGACGCCTACTGGATCGCAAAGGAAAAGAATAAAAAATTCACGCCCAAGAAATACCGCAAGGACTGATTTCGTGCTGTCCGTTAAAAGGTACACACCGTATGTTAGAATATAGTTGCCGAAACAGGCAGAAGGGGGTGTTCACTCTTGGATATTCAGACTTTGGAGATCGTGCAGACGGCAAATAAGCTGGTCGATGCGCTCGGCACAAGAGAGCCGCACAGGATCGCTCGTGAGCTTGGCATCGAAGTCGTTCCCGTGGATTTCAAACGACAGCGTGGAGCCTATAAGGTTCTGATGCGCAACCGATTTATCTTCATTAAAAACGATTTGCATCCGGTGATGGAAAATATCGTTATGCTCCACGAGATCGGACACGATGTTCTGCACCGAAAGGAAGCCGTGAAAGCAGGCGGCTTCAAGGAGTTTAACATTTTCAATATGCAGGAGAGCCGGATGGAATACGAAGCAAATGTGTTTGCTTCTCAGGTATCCTTGGATGACGAGGAAATCCTCGAATATATCCGTTACGGCTATGATATACAGCAGATCGCCCGTGCAATGCACTCTGACATCAATCTTGTGGCTTTGAAAGCCGATGCACTGATTGCACAGGGCTATTGCCTGCGCCATCAGGAGTATGAAAACAGATTTTTGAAATAGGAAAGCGGAGGACATAGAAATTTGTGCAACGGGCTGTTGCACAATTCTGATTTGTTCTCAGCATTTGTGCAGACACCATCTGCACAAATATACAAAAGGGATTTTGGAAAGAATATTTGATATAACGGAGGTTGCTCATGCAATACACAGTTGAAGAATTATATACCAAGAAAGAGGATCAGACCTATGACCGCAAAAGTGCAAGGAAAGATCCCAAAGGGTTGTCCAATCATATCGTAGCCTTTGCCAACGCTGACGGCGGTACTCTTGTAATCGGCATTGAAGATGATTTTACCGTTACCGGAATTGACGACTATCAAAATAATGTCAACGACATTTTGAGAGTTCCTTTTGATTACTGCAAACCGTCTATCCGTGTCATAACGGAAACGGTTGACTGTATCGACAAAGACGGGAACCCCAATCATTTGCTTGTGATTACTATTCCGCAAAGTCCCGAGCTTCACGCAAATCAGCACGACGATGTTTACTATCGTATGGGCGACAAATCTAAGAAGCTCAGCTTTGACGAGCGTTTACAGCTTATGTATGCCAAAGGAACCCGCTATTATGAGGATGAGCCGGTATTCCGTTCTTCCATTGACGACATTGATATGGACTTTGTAGCGGAATACTGCAAGAAAATCGGATATGGAAAATCTGCGGAAGAATACATCCGGCAGAACAACGATTATGTTGTGCAGCATGACGGCAGAGAGGAAATGAGTGGTGCTGCGCTGCTTCTTTTCGGGAAGAATCCGCAACGCTTCTTCCAAAGAGCAAGAGTTCGTTTTATCCGCTATGATGGGATAGAAGCCAAAGTCGGCACAGAGATGAATGTCATCAAAGACGAGGTGTTCAACGGTCGTATTCTCGATATTGTTCGTCAGGCATTGGATTTTGTGCGCAGTCAGATCAAGGAGCGTACAAGGCTTGGAAATGACGGTCGCTTCGTAACCACATCTGAATATCCTGAGTTCGCTTGGAAGGAAATCATCATAAACGCCATCGCCCACCGGGATTACAGTATCAAAGGAACGGATATTCAGATAAAAATGTTCGATGATCGCATTACGGTTGAAAGTCCGGGTAATTTGCCGGGGATTGTTCGCCTGAACAATCTGCGCACGGTTCACTTCTCCCGCAACCCAAAGATCGCCGAGTTTTTACATCAGTATGAGTATGTAAAAGAGTTTGGCGAGGGTATTGACCGTATGTTTAATGAAATGGAGAACGCCGGACTGCCTGATCCCGAATATACCAATAATGCTTTTATGCTGAATGTGACAATCAGAAACGGAACGACAAGTGGCGAGATAAATGGCGAATTAAACGGTGAAAATGGCGAGATAAACGGCGAATTAAACCCTGCTCTGCTTTATCTGGGCAAGAGTGAATTGGCAATTTATCATCTCATTGAAAAAGCCCCGCAAAATTCCCGTCAGGAAATAGCCGATCAACTTAACATATCTACAAGAACCGTAGACAGAGCAATTAAAGCACTTATCCTAAAGGACTTAATTATTCGTGAGGGCTCTAAGAAAACCGGATATTGGAAAATCAAATAAAGAAAGCAAGACCGCCTACGCAAAAAACGAGCAGGCGGTCTTACTTTTCACTTAAACGAGTCGAGTGAGCTAAACGATGTCTTGTTATTCGTCTATCCGTGTCAAGGTATATTTTACGCCCTGTGTCGCTGTGCCTTTGCCTGCGGTCAGTTCAAGCCCTTTGTCGGTATACTCCACCGCATATTCGCAGTCGGACAGTGAATCGGAATCGTAGTCGATTTTTAAGTTCCCGTCCGAGAGCGTATAGGCGAAGCTGTACGACACGCCGTTTGAAAGTTTCAGGCTGCCGGTTTCGTCCTTGTTAAAGGTATATACACAGCTTGTCTCGGACATTTCAAAGCTTCCATATATCTTCGCTTTTTCCGAGCCAGCCGAACAGCTATGGCAAAGGAAAACAATGCAGAGGACCAGTCCGAGAAGAACAATCCCGCACACTCCGAGAAACAGAGCTTTTTTTCGTTTTCGCTGCTTTATCGCCGAACGATGCAATTTTTGTTGTTTCAGAGCTTCATCCCTTGTTCGAGGGGGTTGCGTCAACTTCTCTGTATTTTTTATGTAGTCAGCCATATATTCACCTTGTCTTGTTTATTTCTTCCGAGAAACGAGCCTTTCTGTCTGTCGTTTTTCGAAAAGGGTAAGAAAGAGGGCGGTGGCGGAAATCTCCGTCACCGCCCTCTGTACGGTTTATTTTTTTGTCAGGCAGAGGTTTTATTCAACTTCTTCCTTCTTTTTGCGCGCACCGACTACTCCGGTAACAGCCAGCACACCGCCGCTGACGAACAGTGCCGCAATCCAACCCATGAGATTGCTGCTGTCACCTGTCTGCGGACTCTGCGCTTCTCCGCTGTTGTCCTTGCCGCCGGTATTTCCTCCGGTCTGTCCTCCGTTGTTGCTTGCTGCCTTGATTTCAAACTCCGTACTGCACTCGCCGTCGTTGTAGACAACCGTCAGGGTGTGCTTTCCGACAGAAAGTGTTGACAGATAGGAGTCTTTCAAAGTAACAACTGTGGAGCCGGAAACGGCGGTATATTTGTCAGAGGAGAGAAGCGTTCCGTCAACCTTTACTCCGGTAAATTTGGAGAGCTCTCCGTTTGCTTTGAATTTGAGGTCCGTGCCGCTCTTCTGAGTCCACTTGCCATCGGCACCCTCGATAATTTTATACTCCGGTGCAGGCGTAACGCTTGCATCCTTATAGGTCGCCTCAATGGTCGCCGCTCCCGCCTTTGTGGTAACGGTGGTAGAGGCACTG
>CAVGEN010000121.1:0-9718 GCA_963628185.1 Waltera intestinalis
AATCTGTAATTTAAACCAAGATACAAATAGTCTATAATTAAAACCTAAATATAAAAAAGAATATGACAACACAAGACAATGAAACTTGGAAACCAGTCCCTGGATGGGAAGGCTATCTTGCATCAAATGAAGGCAGGATAAAGAGAGTCGCTTTCACAGCAGCGGACGGCAGGAAAATCTCTGAACACATAGTCAAGCCGCAGTTCAACAAAGCTACAGGCTATATGCACGTGAACTTGTATTGCAGCAAAGACCGCAGATGCCATTCGCACCTCCTTCACCGGTTGATAGCAAAGACCTTCATTGACAACCCAGACAATCTCGAACAGGTGAACCACAAGAACGAGACAAAGACAGACAACAGGGCCGAGAACTTAGAATGGTGCACCCGTAGCTACAACATCACATACGGCAATGGCCACCGTATGCGAGTTATGCACAAAAGCAAGACAGTGTTGCAGAAAATCCCTGGCACAAACATCATAAGAGCAATCTGGGGAAGCGTGACACAAGCAGCAAAAGCAATCGGCGTGAAGCAACCGAATCTGTCAAGAGCGATAATCGGCAAGAAAACCTATAAGGGATACATCTGGGTTTTCGCCTAGATGATTATTATTATTTAACAAAACAACAACTATGTCTAGAAAGATAAAAAATCCTCATATCACCAAAGAGATGTTCTTAGAAGAACTTGAACGCCAGAAAGGTAACACTTACGCAGCTTACAGCAAGTTGGGTATTGCTCATTCAAGATACTACAAATGGAGGAAAGAAGACCCTGAGTTTGATGAAGCCTGTGAGAAGCTGCAGCAATCTGCTGTGAAGTGGGTCGAGTCAAAGATGTTCGAGATGATAGAAAACGGAAACACAGCACTTGTAAAGTTCTATCTGAACTGCAGAGGCGGCTATTCAGAAAAGAAAGAACTCAAGATTAGTTCAAACAACACTGTTGACGTGAGCAAGACTATTGAAGACATCAAGAATGAATTGCAGTAAGACGCAAATGATTTTGTTCGTTTGATTCTATTTTCATATTACGCATTTTTTTCAGGCTGTTCATCCGGGCAGCCTGTTTTTTCATCAGTGCACACTTTTCTATAAATAACTTATGGACAACCAGAAAGCATTAGGCATCAGCAAGAAGTATCTTCGTTTCTTTGTCGGCAACATCAACAGCAGATGGGTCTGCCTCCAAGGCGGCCGTCGTTCTGGGAAGTCATTTTCAATACACAAGTGGCTCCATCTGCTTGCGAGCGGGCAACCGAAGGTTGTGGGTATGGTTGCTGCTTCGTTCCCTGCGTTGCAGCTTATGATTTCAGACTTCCAGCGCGCTACTGGGCTTCTTGTCACCGGCAACACCATATTCGGCTTCAGCTGCATATTGTCAAACGGCTCGAAGTTCATATTCCGTTCATTTGACACGCCAGAGAAATGCCAAGGCTCGACATTCGACATCCTGTTCTTAGAAGAAGTCCTCAACATAGATGAACAGATTGTGTCAGTGCTTTCGATGTCAGTGTCTGGACAGATATATTGCTCATACAACCCGACAAAGGCATCTTTCATAGACAAGTACATATCTGGAGACAAGTCAAACCTGCTCTGCACCACATTCAGAGACAACCCGTACCTTACACCAGAGCAGATTGGAGAGTTCGAGCACATAAAGAACAAAGCGCTCTCACCAGCTGCTTCAGTCCTTGACCTCTACAACTACAAGGTCTATTATCTCGGTGAGTTCGGCTCGATGTCAGGCAAAGTGTTCAAACTGGTCTACAACTGCACAATTGAGGACTATGAAAGCATACCGGCACCGGAGTTGTTCGCGATAGACTTCGGCTTCACGCAGTCTGAACAGAGTGACGCGACAGCAATGGTCGGATGCAAGTTGTCTGGAGGCAAAGCTTATTTCAGAGAGTACATCTATTCGACACAGTTGGCAAACAACAAAGACCTTGCGTTCCGTATGCACGAAATTGGTCTTGACGTGTATTCACCTGTTGTCGCTGACTATGGAGGGATGGGAGGCTCCAGGATAAGAGCATTGACTACTGCGGGCGACTATTCTTGGACAGAGCCTGAGATATCTTCAGGGTTCACGATACAGAATGCAGTCAAGCAGAAAGTCATTGACGGGTTGAACCATATGCTGCAGTATGAAACATATGTCACTGAAGACAGCACCAACCTCAGGAACGAGTTTGACAAGTATGAGCTGAATGCTGAAGGCAGACCGAAGCCTGGCTGCCCTGACCACGCTCTAGACGCTTGCAGGTATGCTGTCTGCTCATACTACAACAATTTCTATTGATTTGCAAAGGCAATTTCACCGTTTTCACATTTTTTATTATAGGCAACCATCCGTCTATAAATAACCTGTTAAACATAAACACACAATTGATTGACAAGAAACTATACGATTCAATAGCCAGAGAGGCAGAGCTGCTGGAAGGATATCCGAACGAGTACAATGCAGATGACCCTGAGAACAGGGACAAGCTCATACGCAAGAATATGAGGATACCGGTCGACATCGCTGTCCGTGCGGCTCTCAAGTACAACATCGGCAATGAAGACTTGGATGAGCTCATTGCACAGGGCTTCCTCGGCCTCGTGACTTCTTATGACAAGTATGACCCTGCACGGGTTGTTCACGACAAGCCTGCAAAGTTCAGCTCAGTAGCATATATGTGGAGCCAAGCATACATACTGAAAGAGGTGAAGAACATAATCACCAGAAGGAACACCTTTGCCTGCATTGAAGATGCAATTCCTGACAAACACGACGACAACGTGTTCTGGGAGCTGATGTTTGACGGAGTCAGCGAGACAGACCTTTTCATATTCGAGATGAAGCACGGCCTTGCTGGCGAGAAGCCGATGACACTCAGAGACATTTCAAAGAAGACAGGGTTCACAGTCAACCTCATAAAGAAAGCAATAGAAAGGGTCAGTGACGCGATGAAAGAGAACGCGAAGGAGCACAACTTGGTGCCTGAGGATTATTATTAGAAAAACAAACTGAAAATGTCAACTTTAATAACTGCACAGCAATTCTCAGATTCGGGCCTGCCGGTATCAGACGACATCAGGACCACTGAGATAGAGTTCGCTATAAAGACAGTAGAGAAGGCCTATCTGAAGCCGTTCATCGGCGAAGAACTTTACAAGAAGCTCATTGACTCACCGGATGCACACGCAAACCTGCTGGACGAGACAGACTACACCAACGGAATCAGGCATTCAGAATACGAGATGGTCTTTGCTTGGCTTCTGTATGACCGTATGCGCCTCACCAGATACACGAGCGTGATGAAAGACGACGGGCACAGTCTTGAGCCTTCGGCTGATGACATAATGGAGCTGTGTTCTATGCACTGGGAGAATGCTCTGCAGAACCTGATTGACACACTTCTGGGAAACAACATCGAGCCAGAAACTGCTGTCTGCCCGCAACCGCCTTTCGCTGAACTAGCTTTCGCATACTACAACAAACCTGAACCTGAATGATGGAGACACTCACTTACATATTGGGAGGCACGTCGGTAGCCTCAATCATCTTGTTCTTGATATTCTTCAGACAGAACAGACTGCTCAAGAACCACGAAGTCTCAAGGTCTGCCAATGATGTCAACAGCGGCAAGATTGCCAACGGTATGGCGCAAATCGACTTGGGGAACAAGTATCTGGACGGCATCCTTGAAGCTGCAGAGAAGCTGAAGGCATACCATATTGACTACAAGAACAGCATCGGCTCTATCACAGAGGATGTCTCTGAGATAAAAGAAGATGTCAAAGAGATAAAGAAAGAACAGACATTGATGAGCCTTTACCTGAACGGCAAATATTCTGAGTTCAAAGACCATATAACAAACCATATTCTGAATGCCTGATATGACTGATTACGAAAAATACATATTGCTGAACAAGATAACAAAGTATACAGGTTATTTTTTGGAAGTCGCCATTGTTGTTGCTGTCATAACGCTTGGTGTCGTTGTCGGCTCACAAAGGCGTACCATAAAACAACAGGAAAAACAAATAACTCAATATGAGCATACTATCAGATTTCTTCAAAACAAATAAAAAGGCAGAAAATGCCTTTCAAATGAATGATGTCAAGACAGACATCGCGATGTGCTGGGACCAGTTCGGAATCTGCAAGAACAACAAAGAATTCTCTGACTTCTACCTCTGGCTTGCTGTCGGCGCGATATACAAAGGCATAAGCAACGTGACTTTCTCTTCAAGGAAAGTTGACAAGGATGCAAATGAAATTGTCAGTTTCATTGACAGGAACGCACAGCTCCTGATAAACCAGATGATAAATCAAGGATATATCTCTGTTTCGTACGAAACCACACTTGTCGGTTACAGGTATCACATCACAAGACGGTCTGAAATCACCAAAGACGGCTACGGGAGAGTGACGAACCCAAACACTGTTGTCATCTATGCTCCAATATACCAGTTGAAGAGGAAGACTGACATTGCAATGGTGAGGCCGGTGCTTGACTTGATTGACACACTCTGCAACGCGACAATGAACTGTGCTGACACGCTCGGGACATTGCCAGTCATCTGGGGCAATTCAATACCGGCAAACCCCAAGTTCAAAGAAGAGCTCGAGACTATGATGAGCAAGAAATACGGCTGGGATGCAGAGAAGTTCAGATATTTCTTGAGCCATCAGGAAGTGCACGTCGAGCAGATTGACTTGAAGGTCAAAGACCTTGAGTTGAGAGAAAACCTGAAGAACGCTTTCGGATACCTGTTGAACTATTTCGGTGTTCCAGTTGACCTGGTTGTCGGCAACTCGACTTATGCTAATGTCTCTGAGGCGAAGAAGTTCTTCTATGACACCACAATACGTTCTTGGAGTGAGACCTTGCTGAGAGTCGCGAGAGGCCTCCTCACATCTTGCAGCTTCCTTCCACAGAACACACTCACTTACAGGTTCGAGAACATACCGGAGCTTGAGACAACTCTGTCATCTGCTTGCGCAGAAAAGAATGCATACATTGACACGTTGCTGAAGTTCAGAGAAGCTGGGGTTGATGTGAGTGAAGAACTTGACAAAGTGTTCCAAGACGTGAAGAAGACTTACATTGAAGTTTAATTCCCATAAAGAAAACAAAAAACCTATGAAACCGAACACCATAACATTGAATTCTCATTGTGACATAACAAATGCTGTCACTGAAGGCAACTTCCTCAAGATTGAGGGCTATGCTGCTCACTACAACAAGCCGAACCTCAACTCAGAGATAGTCAATGCAGACAGTTTCAATATGTTCTTCAATATGTACAAGTCAAAAGAGCTTGAACCTGTCGTGAACTATGAGCATTCTGACACTGTCCTTGGAGACATAACAGAGATTGTCTCAAGAGAAGACGGGCTCTGGATTTCAGCTCGTCTGAACAATGACGTGAAGATTGTGAACGAGATGCTTGCTCCGAACATCTTGTCCGGGACACTGAAGAAGTTCAGCACCGAAGGGATTATCTACGGAGGACTTGACGGAATCGTCGTGAACGAAGACGACACCTATTATGTGAAGGACTTCCTTTTGACTGCTGTCTCAATCGTCCGCACACCTGCAGACCCTGACGCTTCTTTCTCTGTAAAGAACTACATTGAAGAACTGAGACGCAGACGCTCAAGACCAGTCATACATCTGATATGAAGACACCTGTTTTTGAGCACCCGCTGTTATTATTGCTATAAAACACAAAAAACTTATAATCCGAAACTATGAAAAAGCAATTCTTATCTTTTTTGAAGACTGAGCTCGAAGCCAAGAAGTCTTTGCTTGCAATGAACTCTCTTTCAGATGAGGACAGACAGCTTGTCTTGGCCGCAGTTGACAACCTCAACTCGACCATCGAAGCTGTTGACAATATGGAAGAAGGCGAAGTTGCTGCTGAAGCCGTCGAATCTCTGAAAAGCACAGTCGAACAACTCCAAGAAGGCCTGAAGGCCATCCAGGAGAAACTCACACAGCAAAAACAAGAAATCACAGAAGAGACTATGACCGAAACATATCTGACAACTCAAAACAGTGTTGCCGATTTCGCGAACGCTATCCGCAACGCCCGCACTGCTGAGGACTTCCGCAGCAACTGGAAAGCTTGCCTGGCCAAGAACGGCATCAGTGTTGTTCAAGGTTCTGAAGCTGCTTACACTCCAGAGGCCGTGAAAGGGATGATTTCTGACATCTGGGACCGCAACGCAGACTGGCTGAAAGACCTCAAAGACACAGGTGCAAAGAAATTCTATTGCCGCTACAACACCAGCAACCAAGGTGATGAGACTTCTCGCGCCAAAGGCTGGAAGAAAGGTGACACCAAAGTCGGGCAGACCCTCAATGTTTCTGCTAAGTTGCTTGAAGGGCAGTTCATCTACAAGATTCAGGAAATCGACCTCAAGACAAAGTTCGATTCTGACGAAGCTCTGATTAGCTACGTCATCGGTGAGCTCGTTGACCAGATTCTCTATGAAATCAAGAGAGCTATCTTAGTCGGTGACGGACGCGAAAACACATCTGACTACAAAATCAACTCGTTTGAAGCTATAGCCAAGACCACTTCTGACTCCTACACCACTGTCACGACCGCTACAAACGGCTTCCTCGTTGACGATATGCGCGCTATGGTTGACTCCATCCGCAATGAAGACAACAAGAAAGTCTATGTGTTTATGAGCAAGACTGACCTCAGGACCCTTGCAAGAGTCCAGGCTTCAGACACTTCGACTCCTGTCTACTTGAGCATTGAACAAGTTGCTGAACAGATTGGCGCGACCCGCATCATCACCACTGACCTTCTCGGAAGCACCTACAAAGCAGTTGCTTTCATTCCTGAGGAATACTACTTGGTAGGCGAGAACATCCTCAACCCTGTACTCTACACCTGGCACGAAGGTTACAAGAACATCGATGTCTGGAGATATGAATGCGTTGCCGGTGGCGGCATCAATGCACAACTCTCAAGCGCAGTCCTCAAGACCGCTTAAACCAAGGAATGAGGGGGGACTTCCCCTCTTCCGTTTATTTCAAACTTAAAACAAAACAAAAAATATGGCACTTTGCGAATACAAACTAAATTCAGACATCAGCAATTCTTGCACTATCGTAGGCGGCTTGAGAGAAATAGGCTACATCGCCAACAAAGGTGACATCACCGGCTATACTGAAACTGGAAACACGATTTCAGCTATCACGCTTGACACCCAGAAGAAGATGTACAAAATCTATACTCCGACAAAGACTCCTTTCACAGGCTCCAACACAGCTCTGGAAGAAAGCGATGTCGTGAACCGCTTCACCAACACTGTCTCGTTCGTCATACTCGAGAACGATGACACGACTGCAGGAATCATTGACAAATTAGCAAACGGCAAGTTCGTTGTCGTTATGCACAACGAATACGAAGGGCAGAACGGCGCTTCAGCATACAGTGTCTACGGAATCGAAAGAGGGCTCAGAGCTTCTGCACTCAGCCGTGACCCTTATGATGACGCTTCAGCTGGTGGCTGGTCGGTGACTATGACTGAGACTGGTGCTGCTAAAAGTGAGCACTTCTTCTACAGTACTGACCTTGCTGCAACTACCACACTGCTTGAAAGCTATTGCACAGGCAATGGCCAATAAGCTAATCCATACAATGTCTCAAAAAACTGAAAGGAGATGACAAGGTTGTCTCCTTTTTTGTTTTTGTGTCAAACCATAATCATATTGTCTATGACAACAGAAGAAATGAAAGAACAAGCCATTGGCTTGAAAAAGAGATACGATGCTTGGACACCAAATGACAAAGCAATGTTGAGGACATTAGTCAAAGAGCTCGGAATCAGACACAAGTTCAACACCAGATGCAATTCTTGTTACAGAGACGCGTTCCATCTGGTCGTGAATGAGCTCGGTATGAAATCAGCTGACTTTGCCTGCAAAAAGGACAAAGGGAGCAAATACATCTTCACAGGAAAGAAAGAAGCAGTCTGGCACGGGCCTTATGGAGCAGTGACATTAAATGAGTTCACGCCAGACGAGATGGTAGACAAGTTCATTGAAGCCGTTTCAGGAACACAGGACTATTATGCATTGAAGCCCCTTGAGGAGAATGAAGGACAGACAAGCGGACAGTGATTATTATTAGGATAAAAAGAAACTATGATGAAATACATCCCCAAAAACAATGCAGTGCAGCAGATGTACGCAGACAAATTCGGTCTGGTGGTCCCTGCTGGAATAGAAGGCTCGCAAGGAACACAAGAGCTTGAACCAATTGAAGGCATTCAAGAAATTCAAGGTGTGCAAGACACAGAAGAAACTGAAACGACAATCTGAACAAAACGACTTAGCATATGAGTACAAAAACATTTATAATTCCAGTTGGCGGTGGTGGACAAGGAATCCAAGGCATACAGGGTATAACCGGTCTCCAAGGCATTGCAGGCGCTGACGGAATCCAAGGCATACAGGGTATAACCGGTCTTCAAGGCATTGCAGGCGAAGGCGGTGGTTCTTCGGCTTGGTACGGTTCAATGCCAGAGTTCCAAGCTATAACTCCTAAAGAGAACCACAACTATTTCATTGAAGGAAACACCATCGAAATGGTTGTCACCTTCACAGACAAGACAACAGCCACATACAATGTTGTTGTTGATGATTAAAAAAAATAAAAACAAAAATATATGATTGTAAAAAAATATTACAAACTTATAAGAGTGAGCTATGCGGATGAAGGTTATTTCTGCCTCACTAATGTCGGCAACAGCGTTGGAACTGTAAAGATTGACAATCGTTCTGGTACAAGCGGAGGTGAACAACCTAATTGTGAATATTCAACCGACGGTGTTACTTGGAATAGTTATACCACAAGAGGAACAGAAATTGATGTTTACCCTGACAGCAACATCTATTGGAGATATGCGGGCAGTGGCGGAACAGTTGGTGGTGCTAACCAATTTTATTTCAATTTTGACTGTTATGCTTCTGGAAACTTGATGTCTTTGTATGAAAAAACTAACTTTGCATCTTATACAGGTAATTGGGATGCAAGTAATCTGTTTGACGGCCAAACTCATTTATTGCGTGCAGGCTTCAACCTTGGAATGCAGACAACTATTCCAGAACGTGGAATGGAAGGTATGTTCAAGGATTGCACTTCATTAGTAACTCATCCAGTTTTGAGCAGCTTAACTTCTGTTGGAGACAATGGAATGCGCGAGATGTTCAAGAATTGCACTTCATTAGTAACTCCTCCAGTTTTGCGCAATATAACTTCTGTTGGAGAGAGTGGAATGTGCGAGATGTACCAAGGATGTTCAAGCCTTTCAGCAGCCTTTGCTCCTACAATCACTTGGGACACTTCTAAGACAAAAGACTGGTTGTCTGGTGTTTCCAGTACAGGAAAGCTTTATGCTAGTTCTTCAATCGCATCTAGCATTCCGACTTCAGACGCAAGCGGTTGCCCTGCCGGATGGACGGTTGAAACTGCAGGCATCTATTCAAGAGACTATTTCACCATAAAGAATGAAAGCAGCAGCAACAACACCATTTATATGGGTCCTAAGGACTCATCAAATTATAAAAGCATAACGGTGTATGTATCTACAGACAATGGTGCAAATTGGGTTGAAAAATCCATTACAAACACTGTTGTCAGTCTTGCAACACTTGAACCAGGTAAATCTTTATTGGTGAAGCACACTGGA
>CAVGEN010000122.1:0-9388 GCA_963628185.1 Waltera intestinalis
CCTCAGTCTTCCCCATCCTTTTCATCCATAGGAGCAATTGCATTGCCAATATAGGCATCGTCATATTTCCATCCTAAGAAAATATCGCTCTTGTAAACACGTCCACAAATTCCCATACAGAAAAACAAAGCTAACCCAGAGCCTAAGATTGTCAAACCCAGAAATATGAAAAAGAATTGCCATCCACTTCTTTCATCCAATGGACCCAACAGATAATTCGACCCACAAAAATCATCAGTATAGAAGAAAATATAGGCGAACAAGCTATAAAAAAGAACTCCTATCACAGCCCACATAAGGTAAGCGAAGAAATATCCCTTTTTAATTTTTTCATCACATTCTTTGCAGATTCTAAAGTTATGATAAGTAACTCTATAAGTTTCTTTGTCATAAGTTGCACCAACAAGGGTTCGATTAGTTTCTGCGGTATGATGCTTTGCCTCTCCTATTAGGGTCTTTTCTCCACACAAAGGGCATTTGAAGTAATGCTTGCAAAACTCGTAATCCCATATCGTTTCCTTATTTTCTGGACTAACAGAATATTTCTGTGTTAACAATTTTCCTAAGTCTATATGAATATCATTGTTATCCATATTCATTCATTACTTTTTATGTCTGTACTAAAATTGCTTTAATAAGTTTTTTATTCTTTCAGAAGAAGGAGAATTAGGCCGTGAAGAGACGTATTCAATAGTTTCGTGATAATTCTCCTTAGCAACACCTATAGCCTCAATATCATCCCAAGTGAAATGGAGAAGATTATTAGGGTTGTTAGTTAATTCAGTCCATCTTTTTTTACGAACGTCCTCATTTTTAAATTCATCTTCTTCAAGGTAATAAGCTTCACCTTGTTTTACAATGGGAACAAAACGCCACTCACGTTCATTGTAAAATTGAACATCTTTTTGAGACCATTCCGATTTATTTTTATCCCAATAGTGACCTTTATACTGTTTCAGTAATGCCATTAGTAAACTTACGCCTTTTGTAAAGTTGTCCAACTCGCGATTTTTGTTGTTAAGTCTATCCTTTCCCATATTGACTATCTCGCGAAATGCGAATGAGCCTATGGTTTGTTTATGGTAATATACGACATTAGACACACGATTGTTTCTTGCCCAGTCTTTACTCATTTGCAAATAGCAGTCAGCGTGAAAAGACTCAATGTGCTCTTTCACTTCACTATCCATTAAATCTGCAAAACAGACTACAGCAAAAGCGAAGTTATGCTTCTCTTTCAGATAATCAGCAGATTCCAAACAGTACGAAGGTTTGAAAGCCATTGATTCCAGAATAGCTTTCAAACTATCAAATTTTGTACAGTGATATAATTTTGTTTCTATCATAATGTCTTCGTTAAAAGAATTCTCCTTCACTTATTGGTTGTGTACTCATATTGCCATCTGGCGTTTTATAGAGTGTGATAGAATACCACCCCCATCTACCAGAAGAATATGACGGGTAAACAAACGGATCATAACTCTCCGATTTAGAATACGAGACATTTTCCATAAACCCACCAACTGGTCCATTGCCTGTATCTTTCTGCACATTCCAAGAATTACCTTGCATAATCTTGACAATATATTTACCGGCAGGAATATGCTTCATCCTATATTTCTCGCTCTTGCAAATGTAAGCATGGCGTATTTTCCGACCATCTAACGTTTCAAGAAACACGACCGCATCAGTTTCACTTCCATTATCAATTTCCAAATAGTTTTTTGTTCTCTTATCATATTTGCCTTTACCAAAAATATTACGGTATGGCATATCGCCAGTACTGAAGTATGTAACCTCATATGGTTCATTCATCACTTCTGCTGCCTCTGTGTCTGATGAAATGTCAGTATTGTCCGTCTTAAGATATGTACGTGGCTCTGTATTACAATTGATTGACTGCACATTCCTTTTCGGTGTAGGATTAGAACCATTCGGTATTGCAATACTTAATAAAAAAGTAGGCATGATACATAACAACACTCCTGCTATTCCAATAACCCATTTTTCCGCCTTTGTCCACCTTACACCTGCTTCTACTTTCTTGCTTCTTGCTTTTGATGAATAGCCATTACTTTTTGGAGAAGAACTTGTTGTTCTTTTTTGATAATTACTTACTGTAGAACGTGGATATACTGGTTGGCTGTATGCTTGGCTACTATTATTGAGTTCATCGACATGATAGTTTTGATACAGTTCCTTGAACTTTTGATAATTTTTGTTGAAGAACGAAATACAATCTGGGTCTTTTTTAGGGAATGATTGTAATTCGTTTAGTATTGGCTTGCATTTTTTTAAAAGCATGCGAAGTTTGTTCAGCTCAATATAATAGTTTATCGGTTGAGCTGAGTCAAATGCCTTCATAGCATAATTGACGAAATCAATTATGCTGTTGAAATAAAAAAGAATGAGTCTTTCGGACAGACGCCAATAGTATCTTTCATTTGCCCCAATAGCCTTTGATATATATTGAAGTCTATTATGACATTCACGAATACTAGCAATAAAGCTATTATTGTCAACAACATCAGATTTGGAAAAAGTCCTTTTCATCTGCTTTTCGATAAAAGCCACTTCTTCCCTCACCTCTTGTGGGCACATGTTGTCGTATGCCTCCTTGATAACATCAAAGTTCTTCTTGGCCCTATCTTTAGCGATCTGACCTTCGGCAATCTTTACGCAAAAGCGGACATAACGCAAGATGTTCTTCGGACAATCGGGATTATCTTGGTCATTATTGAAGTAATAAACGCTATTGTTCAATGTCTGCATGGCAACCTTGTCTGCATAGCGAGAGTAGATTGCCTCATCATCTCCTGTTGCGATTTTCAAAGAAGCCAGCAGCTCCTTGCATGACTGCTCCAACTTTGCAGCCATATTCAGATTGCCTTGCACGTCCTTGTAATCAATACCCGAAGCCTCATCCAAAAGAGTATCGATGGCAGAGGTTATCTTTTTGAGGCATTTGGGGAGAAGCGTTTTATAGACAGCTGATTGCCTTAGGCTAATGCTGCACTGCGCATCCTTGGCAATAACCATAAAACTTGCACGATGAAAGACATCGAGCCAATTTGCCGCCGGAAAGTTCTCCAAGAGTTTCTCTACAAACAGTTCAAGTTCTTCCTCATAGGAAACACCTTGGGGATTGTCGGTGATACTGGTAACGTAATTCGTCCAAAGTTCCTTCGAATCGAATAAACGGACAAAGCTATAGGCAGCATTGCCCCAGTTGCCGCTTGCCAAACAAAGGCATCCCATATTTATATAGGTAGAGAATACTTGCTCGCCGCAAGTCCTGAGATATGTCCGTGCAGAACCAAGATTGTTTTCTTTGAGCCTGTTCAGTGTTTCCTCGTCCACAAACGTGGCATTGGTAAACCAAAACAAGCCGTAAGCCACCTTGTCCTTATCGAAGGAAAGTTTGCTTACTGCGTCATTCAGGCTTTCCTCGGTACGCTCCACTTTTCCAAGTACATCTTCAAAGTCGTATGGAAAAGACGGAGTTTTCCCCACCTTGGCAAAAGCCTTGATTTGGCTCTTGTTGCGTTCTATGTCCTTGCGTGATGCGTTAGACAACACGCCTAACACTCTGTATGGGTTGTTTCTGATGATGTCCATTTACTTGTAATTTGTGAATCCTACTCGGGAGATGGATGATTTTCCAAGGAATTGGTCGCGTATCTTCTCGCTGTCCTTGATTTCCTTTTCTGATACGGTTGGCTCTACTGCGGAGATGGCTTCTTCGAGAATCTCCTCAGTTATGGCATCCCGATTCCGTTTGAATACCATTCTTGCAGCCGTATCTATGATGAACTTGATGTCGGCAGAAACCCGGTTCTTGGTTAGTTCCGCCAACTTGTCGTAGTCAATACCCAGTTCCGTCTTACGGTGTTTCAGTCCAATTCTGAACAATTCTGTCCTTGTTGTGGCATCAGGTTGGGGGATATAGAATTTCTGCTCCAAACGTCCTGCACGCAAGGCGGCTGGGTCGATGAGCGTAGGCTTGTTGGTTGCTGCAATCACCATCACCCCTTCCTCGCCGCAGTTATTGAGTTGTGCAAGAAACTCGTTCACCTCTCCTTGCTCACTCACATTCGTATGCTTGTTCCTGTCCATGATC
Organism: Waltera intestinalis; assembly: GCA_963628185.1. Taxonomy (GTDB): domain Bacteria; phylum Bacteroidota; class Bacteroidia; order Bacteroidales; family Bacteroidaceae; genus Prevotella. Next base: position 4,121 of record CAVGEN010000122.1, read on the forward strand.
ATAGCCTCCACTTCATCCAGAAACAGCACCGTCGGTGCGCTCTTCCTCGCTTCCTCAAAAAGGGCAGCAATCTTCCCCTGTCCGCCATGAATATAGGGCGAAGCCACGTCTGAGCAGAGGACATACATATAGTTGCACCCCATCTCCTCGGCAAACCTCTCCGCAAAGAAAGTCTTTCCACAACCGGGAGGTCCGTAAAACAAGATGCCATTGGGAATGGACAATCCCAACTCCTTGGCTCTTTCCGGCTGCTTGAGCAACTGAATGACATCCGACTCCAGCAGTTCCTTCAGTTCAGTCATTCCGGCAACATCCGCAAAGCCATTTCCTTTTTTCTTTTGGGGACGTTTGACCGCAGGTGCCACCTCTGCCTTTTGGATGATGATTTCACCACGGATAGCTTTGGCAAACTCATCCGCGGTTTGGAAACGCCGATCCACATCGTTGGAAAGAGCTTTGGCAATGATGTTGACCAAAGCCTCATCCAATTCGAAGATGTCCATGCTCGGAACGAGCAATGGCTTTTGCCTACGCTGGAGCAACGCTGGCACTTGCTCTTCCTTCGGATAGTTGGAAAGGTCTATATACCAAGGTTGTAGCCCGAATATCATTTGATAGAGCAAGGCTCCCACGGCATAAAGGTCGGTCTGCACAGAACACACCCCATTGAAACGCTCGGGGGCTTGGTAGAAGGGTGAGCCTATGATTCCGCGACTGGGCATCATGCTCAAGAAACGAGCATGGTCGAAGCCTACCAATTTTGCTTTCTCGGGCTTGGCCTTCATATCGAGCATCACGTTGCGAGGGCAAATGCCATTATGGATTACAGGATTGTCAAGAGAATGTAACACTGACAGTTGTGAAAGGACAGACAGGGCAATCTGTTTGGCCTCATATACAGGAACAACCGGGTCTCTCCCCATTTTATCTGCAATGGTTTCTCCACTGATGAAGTTCTGAACTACAAATGCGTATTGTTGTCCATTCTCTATCCATGTTCCTGTATCAATGAAGCCGGAAGTTGGCACTTGTATCAGCTTGCTGGCGATTTCCACTTCCAGAATCTTTCCTTCTGCCGTGTACTGCGATGCCTCCAACTTCGCAAAACAAATGAGTTTGAGGAAACAAGTTCTTCCCTCAGAATCTGCCACACGATAGGTTTCCGCATAAGAACCAGCCTTATGCGGAAACTCCACTGTGTATTTGTCGATTTTCTGTCCTTTCTGAAGCACCATACTTATTTTCGCTTTAATAATCCAAAGTTGCTGGCATCTTTTGGAATCGAAGTCTCAGGCAACAGATTGAACAGTTGCCCCACAATCGGGTACAAAGCATCCTTGGTAGGCGTACCGTTGATGATACCCACCGCCTGGTTGATGAGCTGTCGGGCACGATTCTTGTCCTTCCAGTTGATGGCATCGAAATCGCGGTTCCAACCATATACCCAAGCCTTGAAATAATCCACCAATGCCAAGTCGTAATCCAAGTCGCGTATTTCTGAGATCAACTCCTTAGCCTGTTTTACGGAATCCACGGCCTTTTGCTGTAACTTCACTACAGCGGCATCAACTCTCGGCCGGAAATCTTCAAGTCGTTGGGTAGTATCAGGAGTACCATATTTCTGATTGTCTTCCTCTGTCATCTTGAAGATACTCTTCAATGCTTTCTCCGTCTTGCCAAATTCGGATGCAGCTTTGCGTTTGGCAATCTCTCGGAGTACCTCTTTTTGGTGCTGCAATACCATCTTCTTCTCAGAGCTGTCATCATCTTCCTTCTTCACTCCCTCCAATTGCTGCTGCAAATCGGAAGTATCTATGCCTTGGTTGCTCAAAGTGTTGAGCGTTTGTTGGGCATCATGGAAGTTATCTTCTATCTCCTGTGGTATTCCTGCAAGTTTGACTGCTGGTTCAACCACGAAATCCTTAGATATCGTCTCATCTGTTGACGGAATATATACCTCGAATACCTGTCTTTCAGATTCAATGACTCTGATGGTGATTTCTACAGGCGTATTCTCTGGTACGTATTTTTCCACATCCCTTCCATCAATGACGACGGCGCCGACACGCTCATAAAGATATGCGAGTGTATCTTCTTCATACTCATCCGCTTGGTAAACAGGAATAACCAACTTGTCTTCACTCATGCCCGGGCGAAGTTGACAGGTTGTCTTGATGGGCTTGTCTTGTATGCCATCAGGATAACGTCCCACGGCAGGAATCGGCTTGTTCTTTTCGAGCCCCTTGACTGACGTGATAATCGCAGTACTATCATCTTCCCCAAGCGTAGCGATAACTATATGATAAGGTAGAACGGCAGCACCCACCTTGGTGCCCTGCATGATATTTATCTCACTGGGGAAACATTCCAGAAGATTGCCCATTTGGTCGTATGTGTTGAGTTTGAAAGAATTGACTCTTCCCTGCTGCAAGATGACTTCCGCCACATTGCCAGCGTGGGTAACCTCAATCTTGCCACTCGACCAACTACCATCACTCTTCACCAACTCTACCCAAACACAACTCGGGTTGGCTGCTGCGGCATCATTGAAATTGATGGATACCCATTCTGAGTTTTCTACCGAGGTAGATTCATAGCCAAGAGAGAACTGTACCGTGTTGGAGTTTGCTACGGCACCTGTTGATTTGCAATCTATCGTAGATGCGTACAGGGCAGCACCTGTTGCCACGGCAGTCATCGGGTCGATGCTCGTGTCGACATTGGTGGTGATTTGCTCGCGGAGCATATCACGAACCAACGGCGAATGAGTAGGACCACCCACAAGAATCAACTTGTTGAGTTGGTCGCCGGTCATATTGTTTCTTTGCAATAACTTCTTGCAAATGTCTATGGCACGTTGGAAGTAAGGACGCATGGCGGCAAAGGCTTGTTCTTGGGTAATCGTCAAGTCCAGCTCAATCTCCTCTCCGTTATCATCGTTTCCAAGGTCGCCCAAGTTTGAAAGAATATCCCATGACGACTGGAAAGACAGTTGGTTCTTCGCCTCTTCCGTGTAGGTCTTCATCGCCTCCTGCAAGATTAACTTCTTATCGGGAACGGCAAGAATGCCTCCCATGGCATAATTCTCCATCAGATAAGGAATGATGATGTCGTTGACAAGAGCCATATCGAGGTCCTTGCCACCCAAATAGTTGTCACCTTCTGTATCAAAGACCTGCATGATGCCATCCTCCACTTTCAGCAGAGCTGCATCAAATGTACCTCCACCGAAGTCGAACACCATCCAATAACCATTCTTCTCTTCCGTGGTCATACCGAAAGCCATGGATGCTGCTATTGGCTCTTGCAGCAGTTCACAATGCTCGAAACCAGCCAACTTAGCAGCCTCAAGCGTAGCTGTCTTCTGTAAAAGAGTGAACTTGGCAGGTACGGTGATGACGGCATTGCGCACATTCTCGTCGAGAACGAATGACTTTAGTACCTTCAAAACTTCCGCAGACAAATCCTCTGCCCGAAGGCTTCTGCCAAGATAGGAACTTTCATGCGTTTGGTCTGTACCCATGGCACGCTTAAACTCAACAAATGAGTTGGATTTGTACAACCATGTTTTAGTAGCTCTTCTCTTGTCTTGCCCCATGGCATTGTAGGCAGTTTGCCCCACGCGAAAAGCCCCTTTCTTATTAATGTTTACACAAGAAGGCATAATGTCCGCTTGGGTATCAGTCTTTTGTATGACAGGAACTCCATTTTCCATTCTACATATAGCAGAATTGGTTGTTCCCAAATCTATTCCATAGTCTACCTTGCTTCTTTCCATATATGGTATGTTTTTAAATGTTTTGACTTACAGTGATTTGTGCAGCTTGAATCAACTTGCCATTAAAAATAATTTGTGGCTTTGCTACACCCGTAATGATGGTGCTTCCCTCTGGCAAAGTCTCATCTATAACAAAGTTCGCCACCACTTTCATCCCTTCGTTGTATGGCTTACCCAACAAGTCAGAAATCTCGTAACCCTTTGTCATGAAACTATCTTTCATGCGCTGAACAGACCTTGCCAACTGCTTATAGCCCCTGGTAGAAGGTTCCATGCGATAGAGATTGGTTTCTATTCTTGCTATCTCGTCAGCCACCTTAAAAGCCAGGGAATGGTCTTTGGAAACAGACTGCGGCAAAGAGAGTTGCTTTTCCAAAAGTTCAGTCACTTTGTTATCCAAAGCGACAGAACCCTCTTCCAAGTTTTGATGTGTATTCTGTAAGTTTTTCAAGGCTTGCAGGGCATTTTCCAATGAGGCTGAGTTGTCGTGCAGTTTCTTCTTCAATGCCAAGACTGCCACTAAGAGGACCAAAATTATGACACCCAATATGGTACCGCAAAGAACAGCCTTATCTTTGATAGAACTATGAAGATTGGCAATACTGGAGTGAGTGGAATCAATCTTTTGCTTCGTGTCTGCAGCTTGATTTTGCACTTCACCTTGCATTTCCTTTATCCTGTTTTCCAAAGAGTCCGTCTTCAGTTTGGAAGCCGCAAGTTGTTTTTGAAGTTTCCTGATTTCTGCCTTGTGAGTAGAAATCTCTCGTTTCATCTGGTTATGAACTACAGAGATAGCCTGGTCTTCGTTGTTGACATTGGTCGGTAAGACGCTCTTTGCCGCCATAATCGAACAAGAAGCAGCAAAGAACAACAATGTCAAGAAGCCTTTTCGAGCAATAAATCCTGCCATGGTTTCATACAATTGCGATATGGCCCCGCTATCAGATTATCATTAAGTCTCAGGTATACATACGCGAAACGTGGAGCCAAGTCCTGTCACTCGTTTCACGTGTTAAGGCCTTCGCATTGCCCTTCTTGCCGAAACGAGCAACGATCGAAAAGCCCCACGCCGATGTGACTATATAATATACCCTCATAGCTACGAACACACGAGGCGTTCGAAGCCAATGAGGGCTGTATATAATACACCCCATGAGGCGTCGTCGTTGCTTTGTTCTTGACAAGAAGTTGAGAGTTTGCGAAGTTCTAACACGTCAAAACCAAAGCGTCAGATAACGCCTGTTGTATGTATGCCCCCTTGCCGCCCCATCCTAAAGCGGACGTTTCGGCGTGAGGACAGCTGCAAAAGTAAGAAATCTTATTGATATAGCCAAATTTTATGCGACATTTTTTCAAAAATATCACATATACAGTTCTTTCACATTTTCACGACAAGACAAAGTTACTGACCGCATACAACGGATAGACCCATATATCCTCGTAAGCAGAAAAGTTCTCCAACGAAGTACGGATTCCCTTGTCGAGATTCT
>CAVGEN010000123.1:0-9382 GCA_963628185.1 Waltera intestinalis
AGGACTTGGAGAACCTATGTGAGCAGATACCATACCTTATGAATCCGCTGATGAGTACTGAAGAGGTAAGGGAGGTGTTCAGTCTGAACAAGGATGATATATCCGACTATACAGTATACGACCTTTCCGTGACCATGAACATGCTGCGTAGCGACAACAATCGGTTCTTTGAGAAGTATGCCAAGAACACGGCAGAGATGAAGGAGATGGTAATGTGTATGGCCATAGAATATCTGCAGGATCCAGATGCACCGTATCCGCATAGCAAAATATGGCATTATATCAACGGATAAAATCTGAACCTTGATATTAATTCATATCTTTGCGGCAAAAAGAGATTACAATGAGTGACATCAAGGTATTTATAATAGGTACATTCTGGGGATTTCTGACACTGCTCACCCCAATAAGGGACTTCATGGTAAGCATGTTAGTCCTGTTCACGCTTAACTTCATGTTCGGACTCTTTGCCGCAAGATTCAAGGGCGAGGAATGGTCGTGGAAAAAAGCAGCCATGTTCTTCGTGAGCTGTTTCGTCTTCTTCGTAACTGTGGCTTCACTGTTCGTAGCCGGACATTACCTTCACTCCGATGAGCAGGCTGTGTTCTGCGTGCGCTACATATGTATAGCTGCAATGTATCTCTTTACCACCAACATACTGAGGAACTGGCGCAAGGTACTGCTGCCCGGTACTCCTTGGTATCAGTTGGTGGATTTTTTGCATTATCTTATGAGCTTCGGCTTCGTGGACAAGATGCCGATGTTCAAGAAATACCAGGACTACAAAAAACAAGAAGAAGATGGAAATAACCAAGGAGCAGATATTGCAGATAATGCCTAACGCTGCAAAGTATGTGGACAAGTACATCACGTACATCAACGGCTACAGGGAGGTGTTCAAGATAGACACCCCCATAAGGATGGCACACTTTCTCGCACAGATAGCGCATGAGACTTGCGAGCTGAAACACGTAAAGGAACTTGGCAACGCCAACTACTTCGTGAAGTACGACAACGGCAAGCTGAAGAAGATGCTCGGCAATGTGGAGAAAGGTGACGGATACAAGTACCGTGGACGCGGACTCATACAGATAACAGGCCGTGCCAACTACCAGGCATACCAGAACAGCAAGTACTGCCGTGGTGACATCATGGAGCATCCCGAACTGCTGGAGCAGCCTCTTGGTGCAGTGAAAAGCGGAATGTGGTGGTGGTGGAAACACGGACTGAATGCCCTTGCCGATAGCGACAACTTCGAGGCGATAACAAGAACCATCAACGGCGGTACCAACGGACTGGAGTCAAGGCGCAAGTTCCTTACAAGAGCCAAGGCCGCACTTAACGTACAGTAGGTGCCTATGAGACTGAATGATGTCAGATTGTGGTGCAGACTGCTGTTTCTGCTGATAGTGACACTGCTTGCCGTGTGCCTCCTGTCTGGGTGCAAGACCAAGTATATCCCGGTAGAGAAAACCGTATACCGGGACATAACCAAATGCGACACCCTGCTGAAGCACGACAGCATACACGTGCATGACTCGGTGGTAACTTACCTTAAAGGAGATACCGTATACAGGGAGAAGAACCACAAGGAGACCATACTGAAGAATATATACCGTACAAGGATAGACTCCTTTGTCGAAAGGGACACGATACCTGTACCATTCCCTATAGAAAAGGAACTGTCCAGATGGCAGCAGTTCCAACTGAAGTATGCAGCATGGTCTTTTGGCGCACTGTGTATGGTTATGCTGTATCTGTTGTATAAACTCTATAAAAAGATAAGGAATGCGAGAAATAGAATTGTCAATACTGGAAAGTAGTGTGCTTGCCGACATCGGTAGGGAAACGTCATATATCGGTGTGAAAAGTGCAGACGGCAGTGGCGAACCGCTGTACGACCAAGTATACCTTAAGCTCAGCGACCAGCAATATCTTACTGCTGCTTTCGAGAAGGCAATCGCCAACCTGCGAGTCGTGTTCGGATACAATCTGAAGAGTCTGGAGATGAAAGATGCCAATACACAGGCTGTGTTTACGATACCCATGCCGGACAACTTCCCCAAGTCGCAGGATAATGCCTTGCAGAAAATAGCGTACAACTTCGTACTGAACCAACTGTTGGCGGAATGGTTCGAGCTGACCGACAAGGACAAGGTGGAGACCTACGCAAGTCAGGCGAAGGCACTGCTGATGCAGTTGAACCAGATGATATACTTGCGCAACAGACCGACGAGAAACTTTATATAAAGGAAGATATATGGGAATGAATTGCAGATATTGCCACAAAGGGCATTCACTGATGATAGAGATGGTGAAGGAAGAACTGGTGTACGACATCAAGAACACGGCCTTTGCCTTTGCCGACTCGCTGCCTACTGCCGATACTGACCCGAAGACCCTGCACAATATATACGATGTAGGAGAAGAGGGCAACAGGGACAAGTTGGCAAGGATACTCGACTCTGCCGTGGAAGACTGCCGTGAGATGCTCTTCCGCTATACCAAGGTGGAGATGCAGGGAGGAGGTTTTGAATCGAATGACTGGGAAGAGTGTGTGGGCGCGCCCATGAACGATGAGGAAGCCTACTATCTGGAGATGCAGATGCCGCAGGGATTCTCCAAAACAAGCGTGCATACCATGGCTGTGTATATACACGACTATATCGTGAACCAGGCACTATACGAATGGATGATGATAGTATACCAGGCAGGAGCAGACAGGTTCTGGGCATTGGCGGAAGAGAAAAGGCAGAAGATAAATGATGCCGCCAACCGTTCTGCCGGACGGTGCCGTCTGAAGCTGCATCCGTTCTAATAAAAAGCAAAGGCTACTGTTCTCACGAATGGTAGCCTTTTTAATAGGAAAAACACAAAATAACGAAAAACATTAAGTAGTAGTGTCTGAATCCACATACCCCAACGTTGCACCAAGTGCAGCCTTGTTGTAGTCGAAATCCAATAATGTCTGTGCCATAATCTTATCTTAGTTTGTTTTGCCATCTCTCGGTGAAGTCTGCGGACATACCAGTAATGGACTCGTCCGGCAGGAGACTGCCGATGAGGGCGATGCGGAAATACTTGTAAGGCGACCCCATCATGCCGCGAAGATACTTGTCTACGGAAGACTTGATGAGATACCAATGAAAGAGGTCGTTGCTGCCGTAGAGCACCATGCCGCACTTGCCTGCCTCAGTGCCACGGAAATAACCTCGAGTGATGGCGGTGAACATCGTCTTGAACACCTCCGGCGTACCCAGCCCAAGCGGTCGGCTGCAAAGGAAGTACGGTACACTGTCGGCTGGTTCCTTGACATACACATCTACTATCTTGCCGTCCTTGTTGACACCATACGACTCTGGATAGATGTTCACGCGTTTGTTGATGGTGTTGGCCATGGTGCTCCACGTCTTGCTCTTCAGTGAGTAGACATAGGCATAAGGATATGCCGGGTTGAAAACGATGATGCGGTTGTCGTAGTAGTCGTATATCATGTCTGCCGACTGCAGGTAGCCATGGAAGCGTACATATTTCACAGCCTCCTCGCTGATATTGCCCACAGCAAGCACCTTCTTGGAGAAGTCTTCCTTGTAGAGTTGCGTAAAGTCGAACGGATAGCCGTCCAGCACATTGGTAATACACTCGGCATTTTTTCCGTTCTGCAGCATAATGCCTCGCTCGGTAGTGAACAGTACGGCATCGTCTATCTGCAGGATGCTCTTGGGGTTGGTGCATATCTCTCTATTGGCTGGCTGCCGTGCTTCGTATGTACCTTCACTGCTGGTCATCAACGTCCATACACCTTCATCTGTAAATGCATAAAGTGGTGCTTCACCGAACTGTCCCTCGCTGATGGGACGTGTGTTGGCGGCAAGGGCATTGATGATAGATGAACCAACCTGTACGCTGTTTTTGGCAGGAAATACGAGAGGATTCTCTGCTTCGCTGACCTTGACGAGATTAGGACTATTACTATAAATACCTTGACGAGACTTCATTTCAGACATGATAGAATTCCACTCTTCCTCAGATGAACTTTCGAAATTGTCGTATGAAAATTCGTGTAGTATGGCATTATAATAGTTCAGGCCTATTGATAAACCCAATGTTTCGATTGGATATAAAGTCAATGACATGTGGAGATAAGTCTTAACTTCGGAATAATTATCGTAAGCGTAAACATCAAATGACTTTACGTTATCAACGTAAAAACTGAAGATATTCAAATAACCTACATGATCTAAAAGTTCATAAGAGTATATTTCATTCCCGTTATGTTCATAACACACTTTAATTAAAAAAGTCCATTTATCTTCATTATAGGTGTTGTAGATACTGCCATTCGACATAATGTCATATATGGTTGATACATTACCAAGATGAAGTCTGTTATTATATGTAATAGCAACCTTTGCACCGAAATGCTGCTGGTTGTTGTTTGCAAGTGAAATTGTCTCTTCTGTTTGATAAATTCTATTTAATGCTTTTGTTTTTGTATTAATAATATCATCGAATGTAAAAGATGTTGATTTATAGAAAATAAGATTATCAATTTTTTTTCTAAGTTCGGAATATTCCAATGGCGGAAAATTCCAATGGGCAGTATATGCGTATGGTTCGCCAGTACCCCAAATGCTAACAAAGGCTGTTGTGCCTGTTTCTAATTCCAATGAAACTACCGTTTTGTCAGTCACATTAGCTGGCTTCAGCGCATCTTGCTTTTGGATTATATTTTTTTCGGTATCATATGGAAAAATACTGTCGCTTACAAATACATCAATACCATCCAATATATCTTTGTATTTCTCCCAATTATCACATGTCACAGACAAATTTGCATTATAGTAAGTTTGCCGCAAACATCCTACGTATTCTTGTCCTGCTCCAAACGTATAAACGGATGTTGATACACCTTTGTAATGATGTAAAATATAGATATCATTATCAATACCAGAGCCACCAGTAATAATGAATGGGTTGCCAATCTGATAATAAGACCCATCGTACATCCTAACAGCCAAGACTCCAAAAGTAATATACTTAAAGGACTTATCATCCATCTTAGCATTCAAGTATGCGTCTTTTGTTTCAAAAATGTCTTGTACATACTTTGCTTCTAATGTTTCATTTGCCTTGATATATTCAGGATAACCTTCAGAATCGTATGTACGTGTTATATCCAATATATTAGAGTCGAGAGGATGAATATTATCATAATCCATTGGATTCGCCTGGACTGTCAATGTACCAGAGAAACGCAAATTGGACAAATCTATCTTCTTGTATACGCTCGCTTTCCAGTACGCATACATGATATTCGTATCACCAACAAAGTTGAGGATATTCCCGACTGCCGTGACGGCATTGGCATGGAATCCGTCAAGGTCTATGTCGGTAAAGGATCCGTCACCATCCTTCTCCGTCCAGCACCAGGTATCGTCAGCCCTGCGGATGATATAGTGGGAATGGATGGTGTTTTCGTGCGTTACCTTGTGTACCAGCTCCACGGTGGCACCATCTGGAATGGTGATGTTACTGTCCGTTACTATAGGCTGATGAATAGGTTTGAGTGCTCCGTCCTCATTGACGAGGTTGAGCAATGTCCCAAGCTCGCCATCCTGAGCATCGTAGTCGGATGGCGAGCTGGAGAGTCCTTGAAACTTGATGTCTTGTGTCATATACGCAATGTTATCGTTGTAGAGATGGCTGAATCTCGTAGTACACTTCTCCTGCAGGAGTCTTGCAGGGGAAGCAGGAAAGGCGCACCATGCGGTCGATGGGCAGTCCGTAGGAGGCGAGAATGCCAGTGACGGATGGCGAGTCGGTACGAAATCCTATCTTTCGGTACTGCTCGTTGTACTGCAAGGGGACGCACGGCACCTGGTTGCTGAACGATGTAAGGTCTTCACGCATGGCGAAGCAGTAGTGTCCGGCTTCCTTGGTCTTGAAGAGGAACACGTCCGCCTTGTCACGCTCACGGCTCATGATATGGTCATACACTGCCTTGCTGACAGTGACAGAGTTGCTGCGTCCGTCCAGCACCACATAGTACTTGCGATACCTAAGTCCCTTGATTATATGTTGTAAATATGTTATTTTCATGTTGCAAATATAGTGTTTGTTGCGAAGAAGTAAGGTATATCCGTCAATGTTGCTACTGCTCGCCTGCAAGCTGCTCTGCCTCTTCCTGGCTCACTGCCTTGCCTACCGACAGCCGGAAGTCGTTGCGCGAACGGAAGGAGTAATAGCAGATGTATGCCAACGACGGACACTCCTGCTCCACGTGCCTCTTGTGTGCCTTGGCCTCTGCCTCGGAACGGAAGATGGTGGAATTGACGAAATAGGCGTTGGTGCCTTTTTGTGCTATTACTGAGATGTAGAACTTCTTGCCGAGTATGCGCTCGGTAATGCGCTGGATGAGTGAAATCTTTTTTGCCATAATTACTACTGTTATTATTGTTACTACTGTTACTATCGTTACTACTATTTTCTGCCGCAACTTACTATGCAGTCGATACGGTTGATGCCCTTGAAATACTTGCACCGTATACAGGCAAGACTGCCCACACGGAGAATCTCTCCAGTGTACTTGCCGTGTACGCCGAATGGGCATGGTGTGGTGTATTCCGTTACACCATGGGTAAACTCGTCTATGTTGTATATCGGATATCTCATGTTGCTAAGATTACTTTCCAGTGCTTCCATATCCTCCATCTCCCCTGTCGGTGGAAGACAGCTCATCGACTTCCTCGAACTCGATGTCGTAGGTGTGTCCGATGCAAATTTGCATGATTCTATCACCGGGTTCATACTTCGGCATTTTCGGCAAAACATGATAGAATACTGCGGATATTTCCCCGGTATAGCCTGCGTCTATAGTGCCATAGCAGTTGCTCAGCACCATTCCTGTTTTCCAGACGGAAGAACGTGGACGTGCATCAATGCCAAGGATGGCACCACGCCTCTTGCTCATCCTGCGGTTCCCTTCCTCTATCTGCAATGCCAGCCCTGTGCCGTACTTGTACACGTTGGGTGCAATCTCTTCGCATGATGTTGCTACTACATCGTAGCAGAAGTCATCATCGTGTTTCTTGAACGGAATAACCGCATTCTCGTTGAGTCTCTTAATCTTTACTTTCATTGTTCTTTGTATTTTTTTGTTAAACTTATTTTCTTCTCTGCGTACTTCTGCCTTCTTTCCTCGCTGATGCGCATTCTATTCTTGAAATAGTAAGCACGGAAATACTCCAGTTGCTTGTCGCGGTTGGCGAGGTAACGCTGCCTCCACTTCTCCTTGTTGGCGTGGTAGTAGTCGTGTGAAGCCTTCCTTCTACGTTCTAAACGCTGCTCGTCGTTATAGGTTCTTGTTCTTCCCATGGGTATTATCAGTCATTGTCTCCATAGATAATGTATATCATACCACTAAGGAATACCAATGATACGACACACGCTGACATGGCATGTATAAGTCCTATATCTTGGTATACTGCCATCACGAACAGTACTGCCGCAACGACAAGCATTGCCATCTGGATGTGATGTCTTGTATTCTTGCTCATAATCCTTAGTCTTTCATTATCTCTTTCTTGACGGAATTGCCTGTATAGTCTGCGATACATTCGTTCACTGCTACTTGGTCGCTGATTTCCTTGTCTATCATATTCCGCACCTTGCACATAAACTCAATCTCGTATCTGCGAGCCTTGCGGTGGGCGATGCTGCGGAGTGTGGCACGAAGCACCCTTACTGCCTCTGCCAGCTCAGCCTCTTCCTTCTTCCGTTCCTTCTGTGTCATTTTCCTTCTGTGTGTTACTGATTACATACTCGCAGCCAGCGAGGAATGCCCTCATCTTGTTCATGTACGGACTGGCTGCATCTGCGTTGTCAAACGCCCATTTCCGGGCTACTGCTTCAAGTTTCTCCTTTGTCCACATAGTCATTGTCTTAATATAACTGTTCCAAATACTGCTTGCATACGAATCCCTTGCGTGGGGAATATTCCTCGAATGGTATCGTGTAATACAGCATCTTCTTGTTGCACCACGTTGCCATGTCCTTCTGCCACATAGGTATGACAGTCTGGTGGCGGTCTGGGTCTCGGTAGGGTTGTGCATAGGCATAGACGGCATAGCCTTCCCCGGTATTGCGGTAATGTTGCAGGATATACCACCAGTGCATGATGCGGTCGTAGCACTCACGGAATCCGTTCTTGCCGCCTATCATCGTGTAGAGGAAGAACTCTCCACGGAAGCCGCACGCACGCAACCTGTCCATTGCACTCTCGCACTGCGCTATCTGGGCTGTTGTGTCGCACCCGAAGCGTATGCGTGAGCCGAGCCACCTTACCTTGGTAAGGAGCAGGGCAAACTCATCGGTAACGAGCCGTGCGTCAAGAGCCTGATTGAAGTCGACGTGAATCTTGAGGTCGACTATCTTCTGAAGCTGCTGCCGTGCATAGTCTCCTGCGGCAAGGATGTTGTTGTCCATAAGTATTACCTTCTTGCGTCCGTTGGCCACACGCTCTATATCCCAGTAGGGATGTATCACTCCCTCCTTGCGCGGCACGACACACCAGGCGCACTTGTTCGGGCATCCCCTCGTAAGGAATCCATACGACACATCATCTGGCACATTGGGATAGATGGTAAGGTCTGGCTGCATATCGTCCACCTCCTGCGGAAGGCACGAACGGATGTCGTAGCCTGTGCCTCCCTTGACCACCTCCTTGGCATTGATGTAGTAGGAGTAGTCGGGCGAGAACGAGAACACCTTGCTCATATATACCTTGTCGTAAGACACCGTAGCAAGAGGGTCGTACCATTCCACCTCATCGCCCTGCGCCTTGTGCCAAGCTGCTATCTTGCACATGGCAAGGTTGGGATAGACGGAAGCACCACGCTTCTTTTTCTTTGCGTGGCCGTCCACGTCTATGAGTCCTATCTTCATTGTCTTTCTACTATTCTTTTTGCGTTTGTCACTCTGTGGTCTTTACCCCCCCCGATGGAGAGGTATTCTATACACCTGCTCCACCAGTATGGCGGCACCCTGTTCCACTGCCGGTGCCATATCTTCTTAGCTTGTCGTGTGTTCATTGTCTATACTGTTTAGTCCTTGCCTCCATCTGCTGGATGATGTTGTCTATTGTCTTGCCAGAGTATTCCTTGGCTACTTGCCTCAACACCACCAACTGGGATTTGAGGCGGTCGTAATCTTGTTGTGTCATACGCCTTCAATTTTCTCTACATACCCGAGTTCTACCAACTCTTCCATGCTTACTTCCCTGCCGTCAGCTATCCATTTGCCGTCTATGTACTGCACCATCTTAAGGAAGCGCAGACCATAGTCATATCCGCCTATGTGGCATATACCACTGTCCGGCGTG
>CAVGEN010000124.1:0-9021 GCA_963628185.1 Waltera intestinalis
TCTTTCGTCCTTGGAGAGGGACGCTAAAAACTACTACTTTATTATACGAGGAGGTTAGAAAGTGCCTAAAATCAGGGATTTTGATAGAGTTACAGCCCTCTATGAAAGGCTGTCTAAGGATGATGAGCAGCAAGGCGAATCGAACTCGATACTGAATCAAAAGAGATTTCTCGAAGATTTTGCCCGCAAAAGCGGTATGAAAAATATCAAGCATTTTACCGACGATGGTTACACAGGGCGTAACTTCAACCGTCCCGGATTTCAGGCAATGCTTGCAGAAGCTGAAGCCGGGAAAATCGGCACGATCATCGTCAAGGATATGAGCCGTTTCGGTAGAAACTATCTTGAGGTCGGCTTTTATACCGAGATTCTGTTCCCCAAAAAGCAGATACGCTTTATCGCAATCAATAACAGCGTGGACAGCGACAAGCCGCAGGATAACGACTTCACTCCGTTCCTTAACATAATGAACGAGTGGTATGCCAAGGACATCAGCAACAAGATAAAGTCCATCTTCCTGTCCCGTATGAGCGATGGAAAACGCTGCTCCGGCAGCATTCCCTACGGCTACAATCGACTGCCCGAAGATAAGCAGACCTTAGTAGTCGATCCTGTTGCTTCTCAGGGGGTAAAACACATCTTTGAGCTTGCGGCAGAGGGCTTTACACCTCCGGCAATCGCAAGACAGCTAACAGAGGAAAAGGTGCTCATTCCATCGGCATACACCCTCCAATATCACCCCGAACAATGCAACCGAAAAGCAGAGTACGGCTGCACAAACTGGAACGCAAACACGGTAAGAGAGATTTTAAGCCGACAGGAATATCTCGGTCATACTGTGCTGAGAAAGACCATCGGAACGAATTTTAAGACCGATGAACGCCGCTTTGCCACCGATGAGGAACGCCTTGTGTTTGAGGACACCCACGAGCCTATCGTTGACAGCGAGCTTTGGGAGCAGGCGCACAGAAGATTGAAACACGCCACACGCCGTATACAGGAAGGGACGCACCAAGAGGAATGCTTACTGCCCGGTCTTGTGTACTGTTACGATTGCGGCAGTAAGATGTCTTATCAGACGAACTACTACAAAAGCGGTGAGCCCTATCACTCGTTCCGATGCAGCAGCTATGGAAACAGAACCGTGAACTGCACCATCCATTACATCAGCGATAAAGTCCTTTATCAGCTGGTACTGTGCTCTATTCAACGCCTTTCAAGCCACATTATCGGAGATGAGCGTAGCTTTGCTGAAGAACTGAAAAGCAAATGGGAGGCACAGGCGAACGGCAAACCGCAAAAGCAAAAGGAAGAACTTCAAACAATCAACCGCAGGCTGAACGAGCTTGACCGCCTGATTGGAAGTCTTTATGAGAATTTTATTTCAGGTATGCTGCCCGAAAAGCAGTATAAGTCCCTTATGAAGAAATACGCAGCTGAACAGGACAGCCTTGAGAGCCAAGTATCGGAAATTCAAGAGAAGCTGGAGGAAACAAAAGCGTCCTCTGCTCATATCGGGCGGTTTATCAGGCTCATCAAGAAATATAAGCAGCCCACAGAGCTGACGAGAGAGATGGCGTGTGAACTGATTGATAAAATCGTTGTTCACGAAGCTGTGGGCAAGAAGCCGAACCGACAGCAGCAGGTGGACATCTACTACAACTTCATCGGGCAGTTTGACCTTCCACTTTCCGAAGAGGAAATTTCCGAAGCAAAACGGAAAGCTGAATGGGAAGCAGCAGAAAAAGCCAAGCGCAAGAAAAATCGACAGCGTGAGCGCAATGTAGCTCATCAAGCCAAAGCCAAGGCGGAACGCTGGGCGGCGAATGATGGGCATAAGTACCCGAAACGAGTGTGCGAACAGTGCGGCAAGGAGTTTTATCCGAACAGCACAAGGCAGAGATTTTGCAACACCGACTGCACAAAAGCCCATCAGCAAGCCGAAAAAGAAAAGAAACGCTTTGCCGAAAAGGGCAATCACACCTTCCGTCAGAAGGTCTGCAAAATATGCGGCAAGCCCTTCTGGCCGTCCAACGGTCAGGAGGTGCTATGCTCTGAGGAATGTAAAACCATCAACCGCAACCAGAGGCAGCTTGCCTATTATCACCGTAAGCAATCCGTGCAAAATGCCGGAGAAGCAATATAAATCAAGGAGGACGACACAATGGAAAAATTCATTACAGACGAAAGGACAGGCTTGCAGTATGAGCTTGTCGGGGACTACTACCTTATCGCCGGAGAGGACGAGCCGGAGTGCAGACCTATCGGCATTTGGGGACAGCGACACCTGCGGTATATCCGCAAGAACAAGAAATTGCTTTATACCGAACTGCTGACAAGCGGTAAGCTGAACGATTACCTTGCAGACCTAAACGAGCAGGCAGAAGCAATGTTCTCTCAGCTGGTAAAACAACTTTCCGAAAAAGAGGGTGTAACGGAAGCCCTCAAAGCGGAAAACCAAATGCTGTGGGTGCAGAAGATGAATAATCTGCGAAACGCCGCTATGGAAATCGTTTCGAGCGAGCTTATCTACTGTTAGGAGTGTGGCTATGAAGGTGAAGTTGGACGATTATGAGGTACGGGTGCTGATAAACGGCTTAATACAGCAGCACAGGAGCTATGACGCAGAAACCAACAGTCAAATTGACGCCCTCGCCCTCCGCTTGTGTGACATTGCAGAAGTTATGAAGCCGGGACGGAAGAAGAAAATCCCTTTTGAGCCGGTGGAAATCAGGGTGATTCGACATTGCCTTGTTGACTGGAGAAATCGAGAAATCAGCCAAGGAAATGATGTTGCTTCGGAAGTGATAGGAGAACTGCTATGTTTATTGTGAGATTTGTTCGCAAGGACGGAAAGCCTGACGAGGAGTATTACTACCATACGCTTCAGGAAGCGGAAGCACACAAGAAGCTCTTTGATGACGATGATTCCGACCTTTATGAGCATATAGAAATCATCCCCGACTAACTGCATATTCCTGCTGGGAAAGGCTGCTGTGATGAACAGCGGCTTTTCTTTTTCGGGTAGTATTCAAGAAGTCATAAAGTTCCGTGAGTAATGGAAGAGGGTGTTTTCTTAGAGATTTCGCCTTTTCAATTGTTTTTTTGTTTACCACTTGAAAAAAAGTTGCGGTTCGCGTATAATAAAAATGCCGTATAGGGAACTGTTGTCCACTTGTGGCCAATAAATTCCTATCAGAATGGAGAACAATTCGTAATATCTTAAATGCGAGATGTTACTAAACTTCGGTTGGAGGTATTATCGTGAACGGAGAACTCTTGACTGTTTCTCAAACAGCAACATACTTGAAATTATCGGAAAAAACGGTTAGGCGACTTATTAGTGAAAAGAGATTACAAGCATCCAAGCTTGGTGATCGTTCTTGGCGCATCCGATCTTGTGATATTGATTCTTATGTTAAAAGCAATTCAAATGGCGTAGACCTTTTGAATATCGATGAACCAGGTACAGGCAGCCGTCAGCCGACAGTTGCTAATGTACCTAATGAAAATGAATCAGCCCCTCGTTTGATTTCACTTTTTTCTGGCTGTGGTGGACTTGATTGTGGCTTTAAGAAAGCTGGTTTTAATATCGTATTCGCAAATGATTTCGATTCAGATGCACAGTCTGTCTATTCTCTAAATTTGGGAAGCATTGATAAGCGTGACATTTTAACTGTAGATGAAAATGATATTCCAGATGGAGATATTTTGACTGCGGGTTTCCCGTGCCAGCCGTTTTCAAATGCAGGAAATCGAAAAGGTGTTCATGATTCTCGTGGCATGCTGTATAAAGAATGCCTGCGAATAATACAGCGCAAAATGCCCAAAGTAGTGGTATTTGAAAATGTAAAGGGCTTGCTATCCACTAAGTATATTGATGGGCGCAATCTCGCAGATGTCATTGAATCGGATCTTTCCGAGATGAGTGGAATTGGCTATAATGTAGTTCACAAACTTGTGAATGCTTCGGATTATGGTGTCCCTCAAAATAGACAGCGAGTTTTGTTTGTTGGAATTAGAAAAGACATCGGAAAGACCTTTAGATTCCCCAATGCACAAGATAAAACGAATCTGACACTTCGTCACATTCTTCCTGTGCCTGAAAATGTTGAGAACAATGTGGACTGGGTGTTTTCTCCTCAGGCACTTGATATGATCTCGTATATTCCAGAAGGCGGTTCGTGGAAAGATGTTCCATACGAACACCTTGCTCCGCGCTTTCAAAGAATACGGGACAATATGAAAAAATATCATTCGCCTAATTTTTATCGGCGCTTTTCTCGTGATGAGATATGCGGTACGATGACGGCATCTGCACAGCCGGAGAACTGCGGCATTATTCACCCAACTGAAGATAGGCGGTTTACAGTCCGTGAGGTTGCAAGAATTCAAACATTTCCAGATGATTTTAAATTCATAACGGATACTCCCAAAAATATAACCGCAATGTATAAGGTTATTGGAAATGCTGTGCCTGTAAATCTTGCATACGCTATTGCAACTGCAATAATGGAGCAGGTTTTCAGTGAGAAGGATTTGCATAATAAGGGGGAACAAGTATGAATACTGACAAAGCATACCTTTTAGGATTGATCATTGGCGGAGGCATTTTCGGCAATGCAGAAGATGTATTTCGCATTAAGCTTCCATATAAAAAATGGGGATCATATCTCGATAATCCGCAGCGAGCAGGACAAATAGCGGCTGATATTTTGAGGCGCGTAGGACAGATGTTTCGGGCTATTTACGGATTATCTGTTCAATATGAAACTACTCCGGGAGGAACATGGGTTATTCTTTGTGAGGGCGACACTACATCAGTAAAGGCTGACTTGAATCACTATGGTATATCAGCAGAGGGTGAAATTAGGGGCAATGCCGATATAGAGTTGCTTGTCGCTGATTTAATTGATGATAATCTCAAACGCAGATTTATTGCCGGACTTGCTGATACCATTGGCAGTATGGCAAAATCTCAGAGGCGATTTTCAGATGAACATCAAATACTCTCCTTCGAGATAAAAGGATATAACTTCAAATTCGTATGTGAACTTTGCCGGTTGTTGTATAGTATCAATTGTATCCCTGACCAAGTAAATTGGAATCACCCTAATATTCACTGTCCAAGTGACCCCTACTATGCTCAATGGAATAAGGGATTTAAGCTTCGCATATTATTGGATCAGTACGCACGATTTGGCGCATTTGCGTTTAGAACCAAGGTGGAATCCTCGAACGAGAATCGCAGTTTGCAAAGAGAACAGCATGAAGCCGAGAAATGTGAAACTCGCGAAATTCATATCACGCCTTCAACTGTACACCCAGCGGAAAATGATGCAAGGTTGCCTGATGTTATTAGAGGCGGTCACTATGTCCATTTTCGCCACTTCTGCGCTGTACTCGGCTGTGAACATGCGCCTTATAATGCGATATGCCCAATACTAAATCAGAATCTGGGTTTACTAATCAATCCCTTCCCAATTTTGACAAAGGGCGACTTAGAACGGATTGAGAATATAATCCGAAATGATAGCCTTATGGCAAATCGAGCATATGCGGACAGGCAAATTAGTGTGCTTTCTTTGCTCCAAACATATGCAGCGGATAAAGATAAGTTGCTTTATGGCTCAAATGAAAATGTTGGATATCCGATAAATGAAGTTCTCAAGGCGATTGCATATGTTATTGCAGATGACACGGAATTGTTTGGAAATCGCCCTAAAGGTTATATCAAGATATTAGAAGCACATACAGCGGCTGATCCTACACTGTGCGTTGATATGCGTATGCCTGATTTGCTTACACCGCTTATTATTGTGGGAAATGGGCGTGGAGCACTAATCGGGGCGGTAAATCCTACCGTTTATTCACGCTTAATTAGCCGTGATGCAACCAACCCATATAAGATATTAGTTCGAAATATAACAGAGGAGGATCTCCGAAATGCCTAATGACCGAAATGAGGTTTCTTATTATCCGGAGATTCAAAGATATATAGAGGAACAGTTAAAGAGTAACTTTAGATTAACTCGACAACGGGATTTATTTGTTTATTGGGGAATCGGAGAATTGAAAACCAATCTCCAAAGGATAATTTCAGAACATCCTGCTGAGTGTGAGTGCGCCCGGCCTTTCGCGAATAGAGTCCCGCCTCTGAATCTGGATATTTTTGCGCTAATTACCGATGGTGAACATTTTGAATTGCTTATTTTGGAAGTCAAACTCCTTCGCGGTGCAGGATTAAAAGAATGGTCGCAACTTGTTGGGTATTGCCTTGTTTCTGGTGCAAAGTATGGATTGTTAGTAAATATAGAGAATGGCGGGAGTCCACGACTGAACCAAATTCTTTCAACAGAGTATCACCTATCGCATATTCAAACGACAGTTGATGAAAAGCCTCGCAATCACCTGCTTGGACTAATGACTTGGGATAGTCTAACCCAAAATTTCGAATACAGTAATCTTGGTGCAATAAAATCCTTGTCGGATTTGAGCGAGAAATTAAGTGCTGAGTTTGAATAAATGGAATAGGTGAAATCGAACAGTTGAGTGAAAACTCGATTTATATTGTTACAATAATGAAATAGTTTCCGAGCAAGACAAAAGCGTCGTAGAAATACGGCGCTTTTTTGTTACCCGGAAGCGACAAACAGCGGCGTTTGAATGACGGACGGTAAGGATACCAGTTCCAAAACAAAGCTGCTCATATCGAAAGAAAATGCCCAGAATCGCCCCGAAACCATGCAACGGGGTCAGGTTTTGGGCGTTTCTGCGTTTCGGGAGCAAATCAGCAATTCGGCAGCGAAAAGGAGGTGTCCGCTATGCCCCGCATGCCG
This sequence comes from Waltera intestinalis, assembly GCA_963628185.1. GTDB lineage: Bacteria > Bacteroidota > Bacteroidia > Bacteroidales > Bacteroidaceae > Prevotella. The sequence continues at coordinate 6,840 of CAVGEN010000124.1, forward strand.
AAATACCTCAAGAGAGAATGGGCGTTCTTTCTTGATGAGCGTGGCAGGAAGAAATATAACGAGCTTTGCAGAAAATGCGAAAGGAGCTGCAAGCAGAGCTTCCGTGCCACCGTTATCCAATGCCCACACTATCTATCGAAAAGGAGAACAAGACAATGACAGACTATCCGAACAACATTCCCGCAAAGCTGGAAATCATCAAAGCAAGCGAGATTACCCCGAAAAAGGTGCGCTGGCTGTGGTATCCGTATATCCCCTTCGGCAAGGTCACACTGCTGCAAGGCGACCCCGGTGACGGCAAGAGTAAGCTGATGCTTTCTCTTGCCGCTTTGCTTTCCAAGGGTGCGCCGCTGCCCTTTGCCGATGAGGACGAGAGCGGCGAGCCGATGACCGTTATCTATCAGACCACCGAGGATGATGCAGACGATACCGTTGTGCCGAGATTTAATTCGGCGGGCGGTGACGGCAACAGGCTCATCTTCATCAAGGAGGACGAAAAGAGCCTGACCTTCGGGGATGACCGTATCCGTGAAGCCGTGGAGAAGTACAATGCGAAGCTGCTGATTCTCGACCCGATGAGTTCGTATATCGGTGACACCTGCTCGATGAACAACGCCAACGAAACAAGAGCCGAGTTCAACCACTTGATTGCCGTTGCCAAGGACACCGGCTGCGCCATCGTTATCATAGCCCATATGAACAAGGCGAAGGACACAAGCCCCCTCTACCGTACCAACGGCTCTATCGACATTGCCGGTGCAGCGAGAAGCATTCTTGCCGTCACACGCACGTCAAATAAGCAGAACACCGCCGAGCGTTATCTGGTGCAGGTCAAGAGCAACCTTGCGCCGATGGGATCGGCTATTCTCTTTGAGGTGGCCGACAAGGGCGTAAACTTTCTTGATGAGCTGGAGCTGAGTGCGGAGGATGCTTTCTCTGCTTCTGCGCCGAGGATGGGCAGACCGAATGACCGTGAAGAAGCGGCAACGGATTTTATCCGTTCCCTGCTGGCGGGCGGTAGGCGGCTGGCTTCCGATTGCGAAGCAAAGCTTGAAGCCGCAGGCTTCAAGAAATCAACCTACAAGAAGTCCAAAAAGAAAGCCGGAGTTTGCTCTGTGAAGGACGGCTTTCTTTGGTACTGGACTTTGCCGGAGGTTGAAAAACCGATTGAGAATGGGCAGGAAGTCACGGACGAGGACGACCTGCCTATTTGATTGAGGTTTTGAGGGAGGTCAAGGGAGGAAAGCCCTTGCCCACGACACCTTTGCAGCGAAGCTGAAAGTGTCATAGTGGGTTACGCACTTTGAAAAAGTTGCGTAACCCGCACCCCCACCCTTTCCGCTGACTGGAGGTGATGAGAATGGCGGAAGGAAATTGGAGCGTTATCCGAGTGGAGAAAATCTCCGCAGAGGGAGCTCAGAAAACCGAGCGACACAATGAGCGCAAGAATGAAAGCTACGCAAATCTCAATGTGGACACCGAGCGAATTGCCCGTAATGTTCACTTCAAGGACACGGGCGGTCTGACCTACAACGAGTATTTTCAGCGGCTCATTGACGAGGGCAAAATCTCCACAAGAGGACAGAAAGCCGGCGCAACAGTCTTTAATGAACTGGTCATTGATGTGAACACAAGGTACTTTGAGGAACACGGCGGCTACGAATACGCCAAGCAGTTCTACGAGGAAGCCTATCGTTTCGGCTGTGAGATTTACGGCGAGGAGAACATTGTGTCGGCGGTTATGCACGCCGATGAAATCAACAAGGCGGTGTCCGAAGAACTGGGCAAGCCGGTTTACCACTACCACCTGCACATGACGGCCTTGCACTTATAGACGTTATCAGGAGAAGTAAAACCCCGGTACATACCGTGTGTATAGGATCGTGTATGAGTATGGCCTTATGGGTATGGCTTTCCGGAGCAAAACGCTTCGTCGGGGAATCTGCGACGCTGATGTTTCATGATGTATCTTTATTTGCTTACGATAAGACTGAGGGAATCAAGCAGGAACTTAACGAGATGATCCGTCTTCAGGAAATGCTCGTCTCAGATATCGCCGATAAATCTATGGTCAAGGAGGATATCCTTCGGGACTATATCAGCAGAAAAGCGGAATGGTATATCCCCGCAAGTGAGGCAATCACCTTAAAATTGGCCGACAAGTATTACAAATAAGAAAGGT
>CAVGEN010000125.1:0-8679 GCA_963628185.1 Waltera intestinalis
AAATTTTGCCAGCGTTCATAATCCGTACCCATATCCGGATTTCCTCGATGTGCAGTTAAAGTCTTTCAAAGACTTCTTACAGTTGGATACTCCGCCTGAGGAACGCAAGAACGACGGTTTGTATAAGGTGTTCTCGGAGAACTTCCCTATCACCGACACGCGTAATAATTTCGTTCTTGAGTTCTTGGATTACTATATTGACCCTCCTCGCTATACCATCGACGAGTGCTTGGAGCGTGGTCTTACTTATAGCGTACCTTTGAAGGCTAAGATGAAGCTGTATTGTACTGACCCTGACCACGAGGACTTCGGTACGTTTATCCAGGATGTGTTCTTGGGTACTATTCCTTATATGACAGAAAATGGTACTTTCGTCATCAACGGTGCTGAGCGCGTTGTCGTTTCGCAGTTGCACCGTTCACCTGGCGTGTTCTTCGGACAGGGTGTTCATGCGAATGGTACTGTGCTCTATTCTGCGCGTATTATTCCTTTCAAGGGTAGCTGGATTGAGTTTGCTACAGACATCAACAATGTGATGTATGCTTACATCGACCGTAAGAAGAAGTTGCCTGTGACAACTTTGCTTCGTGCTATTGGTTACGAGCAGGACAAGGATATTCTTCAGATCTTCGACCTTGCCGAGGAGGTAAAGGTGAACAAGAAGAACATGAAGGCTGCTATCGGCAAGAAACTTGCTGCTCGTGTATTGAAGAGCTGGAACGAGGACTTCGTGGACGAGGATACCGGTGAAGTTGTTTCTATCGAGCGCAACGAGGTCATCATGGAGCGTGAGACTGAACTTACTGAGGAGAATGTTGAGGAAATCCTTGAGAGTGGCGCTCAGACCGTTCTTCTCCATAAGGATGAGGAAGGTGCCAGCAGGTATGGTATCATTTTCAATACTCTGCAGAAAGACCCAAGTAACTCTGAGAAGGAGGCTGTCACCTACATCTATCGCCAGTTGCGTAATGCCGACCCTGCTGATGATGCGAGTGCTCGTGAGGTGTTCCAGAACTTGTTCTTCTCTGACAAGCGTTACGACTTGGGCGAGGTTGGTCGTTATCGTATCAACAAGAAGTTGGGTCTTGACACCGACATGGATGTTCGTGTCTTGACCAAGGATGACATCATCGAGATTATCAAGTACTTGATTCAGTTGATTAACTCAAGTGCTACAGTCGATGATATCGACCACTTGTCTAACCGCCGTGTTCGTACCGTAGGTGAGCAGTTGGCTAACCAGTTCTCTATCGGTTTGGCACGTATGAGCCGTACTATCCGTGAACGTATGAACGTTCGTGACAACGAGGTGTTCACCCCTACGGATTTGATTAACGCCAAGACTATCTCAAGTGTTATCAATTCGTTCTTTGGTACCAACCCGTTGTCTCAGTTCATGGACCAGACCAACCCATTGGCAGAGGTTACCCACAAGCGTCGTCTGTCAGCTCTCGGTCCTGGTGGTTTGTCTCGTGAGCGTGCCGGTTTCGAGGTTCGTGACGTACACTACACTCACTATGGTCGTCTTTGTCCTATTGAGAGTCCTGAAGGTCCAAACATCGGTTTGATTTCTTCACTCTGTATGTATGCTAAGATCAACGACCTCGGCTTCATCGTTACTCCTTACCGCAAGGTGAGCGACAGCAAGGTGGATATGGACAACAATGACGTTGTATATTTGACTGCGGAGGACGAGGAAGAGAAGATTATCGGTCAGGGTAATGCACCATTGACAGAGGAAGGCTCGTTCATCCGTGATGTCGTGAAGTGCCGTCAGGATGCTGATTACCCAGTGGTTCCACCTACCGATGTAGATTATGTCGATGTGTCTCCACAGCAGATTGCGTCAGTGTCAGCTGGTCTGATTCCTTTCTTGGAGCATGATGATGGTCACCGTGCGTTGATGGGATGTAACATGATGCGCCAGGCTGTGCCGTTGCTTCACAATGACGCTCCTATCGTAGGTACAGGTCTTGAGAAGCAGGTGTGCGAGGATTCTCGTACCATGATTACTGCCGAGGGCGAGGGTGTCATCGAATATGTGGATGCTACAACCATCCGTATTCTCTATGACCGTACGGAGGACGAGGAGTTTGTTAGCTTCGAGCCTGCATTGAAGGAGTACCGCATTCCTAAGTTCCGTCGTACCAACCAGAATATGACCATCGACCTGCGTCCTATCTGCAACAAGGGACAGCGTGTCAAGAAGGGCGATATATTGACCGAGGGTTATGCTACAGAGAACGGTGAGTTGGCTTTGGGCCGTAACTTGCTCGTGGCTTACATCCCTTGGAAGGGTTACAACTATGAGGATGCCGTCGTTATCTCGGAGCGCATGGTTCGTGAGGACGTGCTGACATCTGTTCACGTGGATGAGTATTCTCTCGATGTGCGTGAGACCAAGCGTGGTGTCGAGGAGTTCACAAGTGATATTCCTAACGTAAGCGAGGAAGCTACCAAGGATCTCGATGACAATGGTATTGTACGTGTTGGTGCCCGTATCGAGCCAGGTGACATCATGATTGGTAAGATTTCGCCTAAGGGTGAGAGTGATCCTTCTCCAGAAGAGAAGTTGCTCCGTGCCATCTTTGGTGACAAGGCTGGTGACGTGAAGGATTCTTCTTTGAAGGCGAACCCATCTTTGGCAGGTGTCGTTATCGACAAGAAGTTGTTCTCTCGTGCCATCAAGACTCGTGAGTCTAAGAAGCAGGATAAGATTATCCTCCAGAAGATTGACGAGGAATATGAGGCTAAGGGCGATGACTTGAAGGACATCTTGGTTGACAAGTTGCTCACGCTGACTGAGGGCAAGGTTTCTCAGGGTGTGAAGGATTACACCGGTGCCGAGATTATCACCAAGGGCACTAAGTTCACTACTGCTGCCTTGAAGAACTTGGAGTATGATGGCGTGCAGTCTAACAACTGGACGGATGACGACCATGCCAATGGTTTGATTCAGAAGTTGATCATGAACTACATCCGCAAGTATAAGCAGCTTGATGCCGAGTTGAAGCGTCGTAAGTTCGCTATCACCATCGGTGACGAACTTCCTTCCGGTATCCTTCAGATGGCTAAGGTCTATATCGCTAAGAAGCGTAAGATCCAGGTAGGTGATAAACTTGCTGGTCGTCACGGTAACAAGGGTATCGTTTCCAAGGTGGTGCGTTTGGAGGACATGCCGTTCATGGCGGATGGCCGTCCTGTGGATATGGTGTTGAACCCATTGGGTGTGCCTTCTCGTATGAACTTGGGTCAGATCTTTGAGTGTATCCTCGGTGCTGCGGGTAAGAAGTTGGGCGTTAAGTTCGCTACTCCTATCTTCGACGGTGCTAAGTTGGAAGACCTCTCTGAGTGGACAGACAAGGCAGGTTTGCCACGTTTCTGCTCTACCTATCTTTATGATGGTGAGACCGGCGAGCGTTTCGACCAGCCAGCTACCGTAGGTATGACTTACTTCTTGAAGTTGGGTCACATGGTAGAGGACAAGATGCACGCTCGTTCCATCGGTCCTTACTCTCTGATTACCCAGCAGCCACTTGGTGGTAAGGCACAGTTTGGTGGTCAGCGTTTCGGAGAGATGGAGGTTTGGGCCATCGAGGCATTCGGCGCCAGCCACGTACTTCAGGAAATCTTGACTGTCAAGTCGGATGACGTCGTGGGTCGTAGCAAGGCATACGAGGCAATCGTGAAGGGCGACCCAATGCCAACGCCAGGCATCCCTGAGTCACTCAACGTGTTGCTCCACGAACTTCGTGGCCTTGGCTTGAGCATCAAACTTGATTAATTTTGAGAACCCCTAATTTAGATATAGAAACATGGCTTTCAAAAAAGATACAAAGGTAAAGAATAATTTTACGAAGATTACCATCGGTCTCGCTTCTCCAGAGGAGATCTTGGAAAATTCGTATGGTGAGGTTACTAAGCCTGAAACCATTAATTATCGTACATATAAGCCGGAGCGTGACGGCTTGTTCTGCGAGCGCATCTTTGGTCCTACCAAGGACTATGAGTGCGCCTGCGGCAAGTACAAGCGTATCCGTTACAAGGGAATCGTTTGTGACCGATGCGGTGTAGAGGTGACTGAGAAGAAGGTGCGCCGTGAGCGTTCAGGTCACATCGAGTTGGTCGTTCCTGTGGCTCATATTTGGTACTTCCGTTCTCTTCCTAACAAGATCGGCTACCTCTTGGGTATGCCGACCAAGAAACTTGATGCTGTCATCTACTACGAGAAGTATGTGGTTATCCAGCCAGGTGCGATGGAGGGTAAGACGGATGCCGATGGCTTGGAGCTGAACGGTTCTCATAAGCTCGACCTCTTGACAGAGGACGAGTACATCGACATCATTGACAATCAGATCAGTCCTGACAACGAATACTTGCCAGACGACGATCCTAATAAGTTTATTGCCAAGATGGGTGCCGAGGCAATCTATCAGTTGCTCCAGAATATCGACCTCGACAACTTGTCATACGAGCTTCGCGACCATGCGAACAACGACTCTAGCCAGCAGCGCAAGACTGAGGCTTTGAAGCGTTTGAACGTAGTGGAGGGCTTCCGTGCCAGCAAGGGTATCAACAAGCCTGAGTGGATGATCATGAAGATTATTCCTGTCACTCCTCCAGAGCTTCGCCCATTGGTGCCATTGGATGGTGGCCGTTTTGCTACATCCGACTTGAACGACCTCTATCGCCGTGTTATTATCCGTAATAACCGTTTGAAGAGATTGGTAGAGATCAAGGCTCCTGAGGTTATCCTCCGTAACGAGAAACGTATGTTGCAGGAGGCTGTCGATAGTTTGTTCGACAACTCTCGCAAGAGCTCTGCCGTTAAGAGTGAGAGCAACCGTCCTTTGAAGTCTCTCTCCGACTCTTTGAAGGGTAAGCAAGGCCGTTTCCGCCAGAACTTGTTGGGTAAGCGTGTTGACTACTCTGCTCGTTCCGTAATCGTCGTTGGCCCTGAGTTGAAGATGGGTGAGTGCGGTCTTCCTAAGCTGATGGCTGCCGAGCTTTACAAACCGTTCATCATCCGCAAGTTGATTGAGCGTGGTATCGTGAAGACAGTGAAGAGCGCCAAGAAGATTGTTGACCGCCGTGAGCCTGTCATCTGGGACATCTTGGAGAATGTGATGAAGGGTCATCCAGTCATGTTGAACCGTGCCCCGACACTTCACCGTCTTGGTATCCAGGCATTCCAGCCCAAGATGATTGAGGGTAAGGCTATCCAGTTGCACCCATTGGCATGTACAGCGTTCAACGCCGACTTCGATGGTGACCAGATGGCTGTTCACCTCCCGTTGAGCAATGAGGCGGTATTGGAGGCACAGATTTTGATGCTCCAGAGCCACAACATCTTGAACCCTGCCAATGGTGCTCCTATCACCGTTCCTTCGCAGGATATGGTGCTTGGTCTCTACTATATCACCAAGATTCGTCCGGGTGCTAAGGGCGAGGGCTTGACATTCTACGGTCCGGAAGAGGCTTTGATTGCCCGCAATGAGGGTCGATGCGACCTCCACTCTTTGGTCAAGGTCGTAGTCAACGATGTGGTTGACGGTAAGCCTGTCAAGCACATGATAGAGACCTCTGTGGGTCGTGTGATCGTCAACGGCATCATCCCTGATGAGGTAGGCTTCTTCAATGACGTCATCTCTAAGAAGACCCTCCGTGGCTTGATTTCCGACGTAATCAAGGTTGTCGGTATGGCGGAAGCCTGCGAGTTCCTTGATGGTATCAAGAATTTGGGTTATCGTATGGCATACGTGGCTGGTCTTTCGTTCAACTTGGGCGACATCATCATCCCGCCTGAGAAGGAAGAAATCGTTGCCAAGGGTCAGAAGGAGATTGAGGAAATCACCAACAACTACAATATGGGTTTCATCACCAACAAGGAGCGTTACAACCAGGTTATCGATACGTGGACTCACGTGAATACCGACCTAGGTAACATCTTGATGAAGGAGATGACAGAGGCTGACCAGGGATTCAACGCCGTATATATGATGCTTGACTCCGGAGCCCGTGGTTCTAAGGATCAGATTAAGCAGCTCTCTGGTATGCGTGGTTTGATGGCTAAGCCTCAGAAGGCTGGTGCCGAGGGTGCGCAGATCATCGAGAACCCTATCCTCTCCAACTTTAAGGAGGGTATGTCTGTGTTGGAGTACTTCATCGCTTCCCACGGTGCCCGTAAGGGTCTTGCCGATACCGCTATGAAGACAGCCGATGCTGGTTACTTGACTCGTCGTCTTGTTGACGTTTCTCATGATGTCATCATCACAGAGGAGGATTGCGGTACTTTGCGTGGCTTGGTATGCACAGCGTTGAAGAATGGTGACGAGGTTATCTCTTCTCTCTATGAGCGTATCTTGGGACGTGTGTCTGTACATGATGTCATCCATCCGACTACGGGTGAGTTGATTGTCGCAGCCGGTGAGGAAATCACTGAGGCTAAGGCCAAGGCTATCGAGAATTCTCCTATCGAGAGTGTCGAGATTCGTTCTGTGCTCACTTGTGAGAGCAAGAAGGGTGTCTGCATGAAGTGCTATGGCCGCAACTTGGCTACTGCTCGCATGGTTCAGTTGGGTGAGGCTGTTGGTGTCATCGCGGCACAGGCTATCGGTGAGCCTGGTACTCAGTTGACTCTTCGTACATTCCACGCCGGTGGTATCGCTTCCAACGCTGCAGCCAATGCTAAGATCGAGGCAAAGAACAAGGCTCGCATCGAGTTTGACGAGTTGAGTACTGTTCCTTTCGTTGAGGAAGATGAGGAAGGCAACGACGTTAAGTGTGAGAAGGTGGTAAGCCACTTGGCTGAAATCCGCTTCGTTGACCCGAACACCAATATCGCTCTTTCTACATTGAACGTGCCTTACGGTTCTTCTCTCTATCATAAGGAGGGCGAGGTCGTAGAGAAGGGTACTGTCATCGCTAAGTGGGACCCATTCAACGCCGTAATCGTCAGCCAGTATGCGGGTACATTGAAGTTCAACGACGTTCAGAGAGACCAGACTTATCGTGCCGAGGTCGATGAGACCACAGGTTTGGAGGAGAAGATTATCACTGACTCTAAGAATAAGGCGATGGTTCCTTCTTGTGATGTTGTCGATGCCAACGGTCAGGTTCTTGGTACCTACAACTTCCCTGTAGGTGGTCACCTTGCTGTTGAGGATGGGCAGACCATCAAGACGGGTGAGGTCTTGGTTAAGATTCCTCGTGCCGTAGGTGGTGCTGGCGATATCACGGGTGGTCTTCCACGTGTTACCGAGCTTCTTGAGGCTCGTAACCCTTCTAACCCTGCTGTCGTTTCGGAAATCGACGGTGAGGTAACCATGGGTAAGGTAAAGCGTGGTAACCGTGAGATTATCGTGACTTCCAAGACGGGCGACCAGAAGAAGTACCTCGTGTCTCTGTCTAAGCAAATCTTGGTACAGGAGCATGATGCCGTTCGTGCGGGTACTCCTTTGTCTGATGGTAGCGTAACTCCGGGCGACATCCTCGCCATCATGGGTCCTACCGCTGTCCAGGAGTATATCGTCAACCAGATTCAGGACGTTTACCGTCTGCAGGGTGTGGCTATCAACGACAAGCACTTCGAGGTGGTTGTTCGCCAGATGATGCGCAAGGTTCGTATTGACGACCCGGGAGATACTACATTCTTGGAGCAGGAGTTGGTTGACAAGCTCGACTTCGCTGATGAGAACGACCGTATCTGGGGCAAGAAGGTTGTTACCGATGCTGGTGACAGCGATACCCTCAAGCCTGGTCAGATTATCACTGCCCGCAAGTTGCGTGATGAGAACTCCAGCTTGAAGCGTCGTGACAAGAAACTCGTTCAGGTTCGTGACGCCGTGGCTGCCACTTCTACCCAGATTCTCCAGGGTATCACCCGTGCCGCCCTTGGTACCAAGAGCTTCATGAGTGCTGCTTCCTTCCAGGAGACCACCAAGGTCTTGAACGAGGCTGCCATCCGTGGTAAGGTGGACTATCTTGAGGGCATGAAGGAGAACGTTATCTGCGGTCACTTGATTCCTGCAGGTACGGGTCTTCGTCAGTGGGAGAAGATCATCGTCGGCTCCAAGGAGGAGTACGAGCGTATGCAAGCTAACAGAAAGAATGTGCTCGACTATGCCGATTCTCCGATGGGAGACTAAGGACTTAGCGTGAGCGAATAGATATAAGAAAGGGATATGCCGGCAATGGCATATCCCTTTCTTGCGTTTTGGTAATATACTTTTTTCAGGCTTCGCCTATTCTCGTTTGGCAAATCAAAAATGTAAGTTTTTTCTTGTCAGTTCGGTCGAAAAAAGTATGAAAAAGAGCGGGATAATTTGCTTGTTCCGCAAATTTTTCGTAACTTAGCGGCGCAAAAATGTAAAGCATGTGGGATTATGACTGAGAAACAACAACGCAACGCTGCCGCTGCCTTCGCCCGCAAATGGGAAGGCAGGGGATATGAGAAGGGGGAGAGCCAGATTTTCTGGACGGAACTTCTCACCGAGGTGATGGGGGTGGAAGACCCGTCGCAGTTTATCCGCTTCGAGCAACAGGCACAGCTCGACCATACTTCTTTTATCGACGGCATGATTCCTGCCACCCATGTGATGATAGAGCAGAAGTCGCTGGGCAAGGACTTGCGCCAGGCCATCAGGCAGAGCGACGGCTCGCTGCTCACGCCTTTCCAGC
>CAVGEN010000126.1:0-8085 GCA_963628185.1 Waltera intestinalis
TTTTATGCCATTTTTCTCCTTTCAGGGCTTTTTGTTTCTGATTATATCAGTTCCGGGTTGTATCGATGCCCCGGAATGGAGTCATGAGCCAATATCGGCTTGTTGGAATAGTTGAGCGTTGCCTCTGAGAACTTGAACTTGACATTGAAGAACCATTTCGGTTTGATGTCCTTGACTTTTCCACCTGCAAATCGGATTTCATCCTTCATCTCGTCTATCCAGCCTTTCTCCTTATAATATTGGTAAACCATCTTGCTTTCCTCTGGCGAAACACCAACAGCATTGTGAAGACAACCTATATATACCTTCTGTTTCAAGGGAGAAATCGAGAATAGGTGGATGTCGTAAACTGCTCCGATATGCCACTTGCTACGTTCATGGGCTGTAAGAAGCCATAGTGGTAGCCGTCTGGTTCGTAGATTCGTGAATCATCCAAGATTCACTCTTCGTGACCAAAGCCTATTTCCTTCTCATAGGAACCATCCGACTGGGATTTTCCCTCACTTCCAGATGGTCTCTTCCACTCATGGGTGTTCCAACAGATTCTCGCTATTTTTTCCATGCCCTTGTTTTTATCAGATGTCATACTTCGCCTTCAGTTCTTCGTAGCACATGCCTGTCACATAGATATATAAGGTGGTAAACGCCTTAATGTGCTCATCGAGCTGTGCTTCCGTGAGAAGATAGGAGGCGTGTGCGCCGTTGCCTTCGGTGGTGTTGCGGTTGTTGCGAATGATATTCAGATAGCCGGACAGCTTTTGCTCTGTCTCCCGTGTACTGTAGCGCAGACGCTTCAGACAGTCGAAGGCCAAAATGCAGTTGCTCAGCGTCACCTTGTCGTTGGCGCCAGAGCCACGCAGCTCCTCGCCGTGCGTCATGTAGTATATCTTCTTCAGGAACACCTCAAACTTCACGGAGAGGTTGCCCGAGTTCACGTGCTTGTCGATGATGTTCACCTTCTTTCTTCCGAAGAGTTCGTCGATGGCTTTGTACAGGTCCAGTCCCACGCCGTCTACACTTGGGATGGTGTGGATGGTCAGTATCTTGACGAAACTCTCCACCACATCCTTCGTCAGCGGCATGTTGGGCACTTTGCGCAAATCCCGTTTCACGAGCTCACGCAGGTTCTCTTTCATCTCGTCCAACGTGAGCTTGTTGCTTTCCTCACGCTCCTGCTGCTGTTGGGGAGTCTCCTGCGGCTGCTCTTCCTCGGGCAGTTCGTCGGGGATATTGACATCAAGCACCGACTCGGCGTTCTGATAGGCATAGATGATCTTGGCTCTGTCGGTCGGGTCGAGGATAAAGCGGCGGATGATGCTCGATATGTTGGTGATGATGAAACGCCTGGGCACGTCCTGACCCGACACCTTCTTCAGAAAGTCTACAGCCCGAGTCTTGTCGAGTGTATGGATCAGCTCGTCGAAGCGACCGTGCTCGTTGATGTTCTCTGCCGTGGTGTCTTTGGCGATGAGGTCTTTCAGACGGTTTACGTTCAGCCCTGTTGCCTCGGCAAGGGTATATACCTGCCGGTCGCACTCACGCTTCTGGTAGTCGAGGATGTAGTCGTAGATGGTCTTGCCCGGACTCAGACGCAAGTCGCCGCTCTCTATGTCGTGCAGGATGCGCTGCGCCGTACGCTGGTCTCGCTGTGACAGCGAGGCAAACGCATTGTGCAGTTCACGCTGCGCCACCTTCGCCAGCTTACTGCCTGGGCCTGAGGTATAGAGGTTCTTCACGAACTTGATGAACTTCTCGTTGATATACTCGGCATCTATCGTTCCCGCACCTGTCTCCATGATGTAGGCTTCCAACTGATAGACATCGTCGTCGTCGCTTCCTCCACCCTTGGTTGACGTGAAGAGCTCGCGATAGCGCTGGAGCAAGACCTTGCAGGTCTGCTCGTCGAACGCCAGTTTCACGGTTGTCCAACCACTGGAATGAGGGAACTCATATTCCAACTTCTCCCACACGAAGCCCTGCATCTTGCTTGCCTCCAGACGCTTGGTCATCTCGCAGAACTCCTTGGCAAACTTCTTCCTCGATGCTTCGGCTTGTGGCAGGGTGGCGTAGTATTCGATGCCCTCGGCTGTAAAGAGGGCGTCGATGGCCTGGAAGTTCTCGTTGATATACTCCAGGTTTGCCTCCAGCTTGTCGGTAAACACCGAGAGCGGTTGGTTGACGTAGAGTTCCAGCGCATCGTCGATGTTCTTCTTCATCCGCTCGGGACGGGTGAAATACTTGATGATGCCGAATGGCTTCTCGGGACCGAACAGGCGGTTGGTGCGTGAGAATGCCTGTATCACGTCCACATACTGCATCAGCTTGTCCACATAGAGCGTGTTCACCCACTTGGAGTCGTAACCCGTGAGCATTTGTGTCACCACGATGAGCAGGTCGAGCTGCTGCTACTTCTCCAAGTGCTGGTAGGGTGTTTTGTGTGCCAGTCGCTTCGCCACATCCTTCTTGTATTTGGCATAGGTTGACTGCTGGAAGTCGGTGCCGAACTTCCGGTTGTAGTCGTCCAGCATCTCCAGTATGGCATCTTCCTTGTATTCGCCGCCGCCGTTGTTGTCGATGCTGTCGTCAAAGATGGCGGTCACGTTGTATTCGGGATAGTTCACTTTGAAGAGATGGTAGTACTCGATGGCCTCGGGGATGTTCTTGGTGGCCAGTATGGCGTGGAACTTTCCGTTGCGGCTGAGCATGGGGCGTTCCTCCACGATCTTCTGCATCACAGCCCTGTGGTGCTCGGCGGTCTGGTAAAGACTCTTTGCCTCGTCCTCCACCTTCAGCATGTCGGTCTCCTGCATCCATTTGTTGTAGAGTTCCACCTTCTCCTTGTTCTCCTTGATCTCGTCGAAGCTCTCTGCTTCCACGGCACGCAGGGCCACTGCCTCCCGTATGTCTTGCTGCGGGAAGGTGTCCTCGCGATAGAGGTCGAAGCCCAGCACGTTGCCGTCGGGAATACCGCTGGCAAGGGTGTATTTGTGCAGCATGTCGCCGAAGATCACCTCGGTGGTCATCTCGCCGTGTGCGTTCTCGGGGAAGATGGGGGTGCCTGTGAAGCCGAAGAGCACGGCACGGGGGAAGGTGTTCTTGATGGTGAGGAGCATGCCGCTGCCGCTTTCCTTGCCGCTGCCTGTCACGCTGCGGTGGCACTCGTCCACGATGAACACCACCCGCTTGTCGTTGATTTTCGAGATGGTGGATTGCGGCACATGGTTCTCGTGCGTGATGCGGCTCATCTTCTGGATGGAGGTGACGATGAGGTTCTCGTCCTTGTCGTCGCTCGCCAGCACACGGATGAGGTTTTTCGTGTCTTCGGTGTCGAGCACGTTGTCGTCGGCATTGGCGAAGCCACGGTATTCGTCTGCGCTCTGCGTGCTCAGTTCGATGCGGTCGAGCAGGAACACCACCTTGTCGGCATCGCCCGCCTTGGCTATGAGCTGGGCTGCCTTGAAGGAGGTCATCGTCTTGCCCGAGCCTGTGGTGTGCCAGATGAAGCCGCCGCGGTGGGTGTGGTCGTCCCAGTTGGTGGCGCACACCTTTTCCCATATCTTCGTCACGGCGAAATACTGGTAGCTGCGCAGCACCTTCAGCGTCTCGTCCTTGTCGTCGGCGATGCTGTAGTAGCCTATCATCTGGTGTGCCATCGGGATGGAGAGCAGGTTGGCTCCGATGCGTTTCCAGTCGTGTACTTCCTCGTTGTTGAAGTCTGCCCAATGGAAATAGAAGCTGGGGGAGAAGTTCTCCGCCTTGCCGGGGTTGGCGAAGTAGAGCGTCTTCTCGGGTGTCATCGCCACGAATATCTGCACGAGCGAGAAGATGCCGCGGCTGAACACGCCCTCGTGGGCATATTTCTTGATTTGGTTGACGGCCTGCGTCACATCCACGCCCGACCGTTTCAGCTCGATGTGGATGACGGGCATACCATTGATGAGCAGCGTCATGTCGCCCCGTCGGGTGCTCGCCAGTGGGTGCTTGGTTTGGAACTTCGGCTGGCGCACTATCTGATATACGCTCTGTCCGGCACGTATCTCCCGTGCGTCGAAGATCTTCAGATACACTTCCTTGCCATAGTTGGACTTGTCTTTCTCGTTGTCGCGCTTGATTTTCACCAGTCCGCCACCGATGAACTTGCTCACCTCGTATGGATTCTTCAGGGCATCCACCCGGGTGATGATTTGCTGCATCTCCGTGTCGGTGAGCGGGAAGTCGCCCAGGCGGTTCACGTCACGGTTGTTGTTATAGATGATGGCAGCCCAGTTCTTTATCAAGTCTTCCTCCGTGGGGTTCTTGATAACTTGGGGTTCCCACCCGTGCTGGGGAAGCAGCTTTGCCAGTGCTTCCTCAAAGTCCAGTTCCTTTGTGAACGGACGTATCAATACATCTACTGGCATATCTCTTATGTTGTTTTTGTCGTTTTACTTATTGTTCTTTTCCGTTGTCGTTCGGAATGTCGCTTATGATTTCCCAATGTCCGTTCTTGTCTGCTCCAATCCAGCTGATAAGTCCTCGTTCTTGCAACCAATTAAGTTCACGTTGTATAGTCTTTCTATTCAATCCTAAACATTCCGCCAAAAACTTTGTATTTACTGCGACATTTACTGCGACATTTACTGCGACATTTTTATTGACTAAAACAGGTTTTCCACTTATTATTTCAAGTATATCCTTTTGTCTTTCAGTAAGTTCTGCTTTATGTTTTACTGCGACATTTAATGGGACATCCGTCTCGTCAATATTTGCATCTTCATCCACAAATTCGGCCTTCAGCGTGGCTTTGAGGATGAAAGCGTCGGTATGGAATGTCGGTATCACTGCCCCACGGCTTTCCAGTTCGTTGCAGATACGGTCGATACCTTCGCCAAATTCCTTCACGTAGTTGTATGCCTTCAGGAATTGGGCTATCTTCGGGTTGCGTGAGAAGTGGGTATGTCGGATGTTTTCAGCTCGCACCAGCCCAGGCAGTTTTCCGGGAGTCTCAAACACCAGCCGGTCGTCAAACATCTTTATCTGTATCTCCGTGCCCTTGATGCTGTAGTCTCTGTGACATTCGCTGTTGACCACCATCTCTTGGATAGCAAACTTGGGATAGTTGCGGTTGGTGACAAACTGTCCGTTCTGTCCGAGGTAGGAATGTTCGCGCACTTGCGTTTCAAGGTACTCTACGGCTTTTTCTATTTGATGGAGTATATTGCCTTCAAACGTCACGTCCTTCACCACGTTCATCTCCGTGCCCACCTTTTCCTCCGTTCCCTCATATCGGATGAAGCGTGTTCTTGCGCGCGGGAAGAACCGTTGGGGCTTTTTGCCGAAAAGCAGAATGCAGGCATTGCTTACCTTCTGCTTGCCGTCCGCCTCTTTCACAAAGTCATTGTTCTCATAGAGATATTCCATTGCCGACTTGCCGTAGCCAATGATACGGGTGTACGCCTCCACGGCTGTCATATCCACATCGTCTATGGTAGCGCCGTATGCGGCTTCGTCCTCATAGTTGCGTTCCCCCTTGTCGTACATCAGTTGCATGCGCTCGTCGAAGCTGAGTTTGCGGCTCTTGTCGCCTACGCGCATAAAAGCCTCGTCGGCCTGGTTGGTATGCAAGTGGCTGCTGGCAGGCACGTACATCAACAGTATCCTGTTATCGTTGCCCTCGCTGTCCACACAAGGCAGATAGTCGTAGCGAACCCTGACGGAGGGCATGCAGAAGTCCATCGGTACCCGAAGCAGCTCGTTCAACTGCTGAGTGTGTTGGTTCACGCCCTCTATGCGCCTTGTCTTGTCGGATACTCCGATGGCAAGCACGCCACCGTCGGCGTTTGCCATTGCCACAATGGGCACCGCCAACGCCTTCGGGTCTATCTGTATGCTCTTGCAGTCGAAGGTCTGGTCTTCCTTTCTACTTATGATTTCATCTATCGTCATATTTCAAAGAGATAATAGTTACACAAACATCTTGTCCAAGCACGCTGCCTTGATCTGCTTCAGCTTCTCCAAACGCTGGGACTGAAGGGTGATTTGACGGTCGATGGAGGTGAAGAAGGAGGCGATGGATTGCTGCTCGGATTTACAAGGAACAAAGAAATACATCTCCTTAAACTCATCATAGCTTATTGAACGACCATCTCGAATGCCATAGGTAATCAACTCAAGGCTCTTGATGAATGCTTTGGATGTAAATATATACTTCCAAAAATGATCATGATGTTGGGTTTTGTCCTTGAACTCCATTATGGTGTAAGCTGGTGAAGCTATACCCTCAATCTCAGAGTGAGCAAACCCTCCTTGAAACGAACGTAAATGAATAACAAATTGTCCAGGAAGAATATGTTTGTATGTGGCTTCGTTTGACTTATCATGGAATATGTTATAGCCGATGGCTTCACGAGTAACCATGCCTTTGTCTTGTGTTGCAGATAATACTGGAAGGTCAGGTCGATTTTTCTCGTTGAACGTTTTAAATATGTCATCGGCCTTCACCTTCTTCCATTCCCCCTGAAATCCCTTGAATCTTACTTTAGGCACAGTTTCTCCTTCCTGTGGGAACATCGCCTGCAGGCTCGCCGCCTTCACCTGCTTCAAGGAAGCAAGGCGAGAGGTCGATGCCGAGATTTGAGCATCGAGGGTGGTGAAGAAGGTGCCAATGGTTTTCTGCTCTTCATAAGAAGGACATGACACAGGAATATTCTTACATGCTTCTTTGTTTAACTTAGGCATAGCCATTCCAGTGTTATAAAGAGTGTAGTCCTTTCGTTCCATCGCATTACAGAAGAAATTATTCACAATCCCATCTCTCGCTTTCAAAACATGAGCATGGTTATTTACCCAATATTTACCTTTTGCCAAGAAGCATACAGGATAATTCCTATCCGTAATATTAGCACCATCCTCACTTAAAAGTATTAGTTCCTCATCAAACAAATAATTGTTGACATAGTCAACGATTCCTGATGCCCCATAATATGGATATATACCTTTTACCCTATTGCCTTCTTCAATGGGCTTACGTTGAGAGTCTAAGAATATAACACAATCATCCAATAGTTGCTCATCCCACTCCCCACAAAACCCTTTAAATCTTATCTTCGGTTCATTCATACATTCTCCTCCATTTCTTCTTTATTTACCAATTCTTTGAAATATTCCATCAGTTCGGCATATTCAGCCTTGTATCTTTCAAGACGTTCCAAGTCTTTTTCGGTCGGCTGGGGTATTCTGCTGATGTCCATATTGTTCTTCAAATCATTGAGCTTAACCCGGAGTGCGAGCTTATTCTGCTTAATCTTTTGGAGGTAATCAGTTCTATTGTCAGCATGATGGTGGTTTAAGGCATGGAGTGCAGACGCTATTTCATCCCAGTCTTCGTCAGAGGGAAAGAAGATGGCTCCATTCGGATAGGGCGTGATGTCGAACTCATCCATCCAATCATCTGATTTGCCGTCTGCCATAGCGTTAAGTCTTGTACGCACGGCATCCACCACTTCGGTTTCGCTATTGGGCGTGTCTTCTGCAGCATCGTGCAAGAAGCCGACAACCTTTTCCTTCCAGCAAAATCCAAGGTTGCCCACGGCCAGAAGATGTGAGGTGAAATAGTCGTTCCCCCCCTTGTCCTTCTGTCCTCGATGCAGTTCCCTCGCCACAAATGCGGCAGCAATAGCCACGGGAGTCCAGTAGCCCAAATGCTCTTCCAAATCCTGCATGCGCTCTCTGCCCTCTTGGGGACTGAAACTGGAGATATATGCCAGATAGTCCCTATATAGCCATTCTGTTTCGTCACCAGCTTCCATGAAATCCCACAATCCGTCCATACAGCCGTCCATGTAACTGATATCTTGCTCGCCAAGTGCTTTAAAGCCAGCCAACATGATTTTGCATTGCTTCAGACACGCCTGCTGCTCTTTCGCCACAACCTCAAACATCTCCGAAAGCTGATCGAAATCTTTCTGCTTTAGTTCATTCATACATTCTCCTCCTTGGTTTTATTGTTTCTACTTGTGGGGGTGCTTGTGGGGGTACTTGTGGGGGTAGCCTCACCGATATATTTTCTGATGTCCATATCTTTCATCCCTTGATTAACTCCGTCAA
>CAVGEN010000127.1:0-7950 GCA_963628185.1 Waltera intestinalis
TTGTAGCCCTCCCTTGAATACGTGTACCCATTTCAATATGACTGAGTAGTTACCGATACGGAGAAAATGAAAAAGACCTATTATAAACCAGAGACGAATGTGGTAAATCTAGACCCAGACGTAATGATGGCACCCGTTTCCGGTATCAACCCAGGCGACGGCAAGGGCCCCATAATCGACGACACGACAGGTGGCCACGAGATTGATGCCAAGCACTACAATGCTTGGGACTCATGGGACGAATAAACCAGACATATTTATTATCATTTACATATCAGAGTGGCAGCAAACGTGAGTTTGTTGCCACTCGCCTTTGTTTTGACAACCATTTATTTTTACGAAAAACATACATTCACACGCAAAATATCGCACAAGTACGCTTTCTTAATCTTTTTAACTTATTCATTATTGTTCCAAAGGAATTTCTCATTTTTTTTGGTTATTTACTCTTTTATTACTACCTTTGCCACGTCACTGTCAAAAAAATGATCGAGCGCAAAATCATACATATCGACATGGATGCCTTCTTTGCATCGGTTGAGCAAAGAGACAACCCCGAACTTCGAGGCAAACCGATAGCGGTAGGCTTCGATGGCCCTCGTGGTGTCGTATCCACGGCAAGCTACGAAGCCCGCAAGTATGGTGTTCATTCCGCACAAAGCATCATACAAGCCAAGCACCGCTGCCCCAACCTCATCATCGTGCCCTGCCGGCACGAACATTACAAAGAGGTATCCCAACAGATACACCGCATTTTCCAAGAATACACAGAACTCATCGAACCCATTTCCATCGACGAGGCTTTCCTCGACGTCACCCACAACAAGAAAGGGATAGAACTCGCCGTTGACATCGCCAAGGAAATCAAGCGACGCATCAAGGAAGAGACTGGGCTCACCGCATCGGCCGGCATCAGCTACTGCAAGTTTCTCGCCAAGGTGGCGTCGGACTACCGAAAGCCTGACGGCATCTGCACCATCCACCCCGACAAGGCTCTCGACTTCATCGCAAAACTCCCCGTGGAAGATTTCTGGGGCGTGGGAAAGAAAACCCTCCAGAAGATGCACTTCATGGGCATCTACAATGGAGCTGACTTGCGCAAGGTATCCGAGCTACATCTCGTCGAGGTTTTTGGAAAAACAGGACACATCTTCTATCATTTCGCAAGAGGCATCGACGAACGCCCTGTCATCGTATATAGAGAACGTAAATCCGTAGGGTGCGAACATACTTTCCTGGAAGACATCTACACCAAGTCGGCGGTCGTCATCGAACTGTACCACACGGTGCTGGAACTATTAGAACGCATCGCCAAAAGCGGCTTCGAGGGTAGAACCTTGACTCTGAAGGTGAAATACGCCGATTTCACACAGATAACCCGTAGCATCTCGCAAGACAAGGTTCTGAAAAAGAAATCCGAAATCCTCTCGCTTGCCAAGCAACTGCTCAATCAAGTGAAGTATTCTTCCGCCCATCCCATCCGTCTCCTCGGTCTTTCCGTGAGCAACGCCACATCTGAAGAGGCTCACAAGGAAGACAAGGAGAACAGTACCCACAGCCCAGAATACATCGAGCTGGAACTGGATTTCGAGGAGTGGGAATAACACCCTGGAATCTTATTATTCCTTGTATTTCCCTGGAATCTCCGGCATCGCCCCACTCTGCGTACAAACATACGCACTCACCTCAACGGCAAGTTTGTGGGCTTCGGCAATGCTCTTGCCCTTCAAGATGCTGGCGCAGAACGTACCCGTGAAGCTATCGCCTGCACCCACCGTATCAACCACCTCTACCTTAGGTGTCTCTTGGAAAGAAGAGAAGCCCGGGGCGAAAACGTAACTGCCATTCACCCCACAAGTCAAGACGAGCATATCGAGATTGTACTTGCCCAGGATGAGCCAACACTTGTTTTCAATGTCCAAACCAGGGTAGCCGAAGAGGCGGCCGATGGTGACGAGTTCCTCGTCATTGATCTTCAAGACATTGCAACGTCTCAAACTCTCGCAGATAATGTCCTTGTTATAAAAGTGCTGGCGAAGGTTGATGTCGAATATCTTCAAGCAACCACTTGAGGTATGGTCGAGAAACTTGTAAATCGTATCACGGCTCGCCGCGCTACGTTGCGCCAACGACCCCCAACATACAGCCCCCGTGTTGGCGGCAACCTCCTTGATGTCATCCGTGAAAGGGATGTTGTCCCAAGCCACGCCTTGCTTGATGTCATAAGCAGGAACACCCTCGGCATCAAGCGTCACCTGCACGGTGCCTGTAGGATAATCCACCGTGGGCAACACATACTTCAGTTTCTTCTCATCGAGCAGTCGGAGAGCCACATCGCCCAAGGCATCCTTGCCGATGGCACTGACTGCCACCGAGTGCAAGCCATGCTGACCGGCATGGTATGCGAAATTGGCAGGAGCACCGCCGAGTTGAGAACCTGTAGGGAGAACGTCGAAAAGAATCTCACCCAAGCCTACGATATATTTCTTGTCTAAGTTATTTGTACTCATAGTCTATATAAAATTTAATTGTCAGTTAGTCAAAATCTTCGTTCAACACTTTTGAACGTACGTTCAGCAGTGTTGAATGTCCGTTCAGCAGTTCTGAATGACCGTTCAGCAGTTCTGAACGAAAAATTCAAGCAGTCTTTACAGTTTCCTGATATAGGTGAAAAGATAAACTACGCCTACTGCCATCACAGCCACAGCTCCCACTTGTCCGAAGGCATCGCTGGCGAATCCCATCAACAGGGGGAACACCGTGCCACCAAAGAGACCCATAATCATCAGTCCGCTCACCTCGTTCTTCTTCTCGGGCAAGGCAAGAAGAGCCTGCGAGAAGACCATGGAGAAGACATTCGAGTTGCCGTATCCCACGAGGGCGATGGCGACATAAAGCACCGCCTTGCTTTCGCCGAGGAACATACCCACCATGCTCAATGCCATCATCACCACACTGATAACAAAGAAAGTACGGGTCTTCATCAGGCGGAGGAAAGCAGTGCCCGTGAAGCATCCGATGGTACGGAAGATGAAATAGAGCGAAGTGGCGAAGGCAGCCTCGTTCAGCGTATATCCCAGCCGCTCCATCAGAATCTTCGGGGCGGTGGTATTGGTGCCCACGTCGATGCCCACGTGGCACATGATGCCGACGAAGGAGAGCAGCACGATGGGCTTGCCGAGGAGTTTGAGACAATCAAAGAAACCAGAGGCCTTGCCCTGCGGTTTCTCCTCCTCTATCGGAGTACTTGCCAAGAGAAGCGTGGCGGCAACACCAATTATCATATAGATGGGGAACAGCACTCGCCAGCCGAGACCGAAAGCAGGAATGCTTGCCATCGCTCCCCACATGGCGATATAAGGAGCCAGGAACGAGGCTATGGCCTTCACGAACTGTCCGAAGGTAAGGGTGGAGGCTAGGTTCTTGCCGGAGGTGACAGCCGACACCATCGGATTGAGCGAAGTCTGCATCAAGGCATTTCCTATCCCCAAGAGCGAGAACGACACGAGCATCACCCCGAAACTCTCTCCGAATATCGGGAGGAGAAGCGAGACGACGGTCACTAGCAACGAGAGGAGCACTGTCTTCTTCCTGCCGATCTTGTTCATCAACATGCCCGTAGGCACAGAGAATATCAAAAACCAGAAGAATACCAACGAAGGAAACAGGTTGGCCGTGGCATCATTCAGATGGAGGTCTTCCTTCACATAGTTGGAGGCGATGCCCACCAAATCCACAAATCCCATGGCGAAGAAACAGAGCATCACCGGGATGAGCATGAGTTTACTTGATTGTTTCATAATTGTTAGTTATTTTGTTTTGCTATTTTATTTCGAGGGCAAAGGTAGTACAAAGTCACTACATCACGGATAAAGATTCGTTCATCCGCTACCAAAAACGTTAAGAAGTAACATTTTTGCCATCGCAAGAAACAAAAATACCAACATTTTCCTTTGCACTTTCCACAAAAAAGCATACCTTTGCAAAAAAATGCGAGATTATGGCTTCTAAGAGATATCCATTGGGAATACAGACGTTCTCCGAAATCGTGAAGGGGAATTACTTCTATGCTGACAAGACGACCATCGTCTATCAGCTGGCTCACTATGCCAAGTTCCACTTTCTGAGTCGCCCGCGGCGGTTCGGAAAATCCTTGTTCGTATCTACCCTACAAGCCTACTTCGAAGGAAAGAAAGAACTTTTCAAGGGACTTGCCATCGAAAAAATGGAGACGGAATGGACGGCGTATCCTGTCATCCACTTGGACTTGAGCTGTGGCAAGTATTACAGTTTGGAGAACACCTATTCTATTCTAAACGGAATATTAGAAACTGAAGAGAAAAAATATGGGGTAAAGGTTCTGGAATCTGAGCGCAAAAGTTTTGGCACACGCCTCAAGAACATCTTGTTGGCAGCCACCGACCAGACAGGCAAGCAAGCCGTCGTCCTCATCGACGAGTACGACGCTCCGATGCATGACTCAGTAAATGACGAGGAATTGCAGAAGACCATCCGCAACATCATACGGGATTTCTTCAGCCCCCTGAAGCAACAGGAGGGCAACCTGCGTTTCGTGTTCATCACGGGCATCTCTAAGTTTAGTCAGCTCAGCATATTCAGCGAGCTGAACAATCTTAAGATTCTCACGCTCAAGGACGAATACAGCAGTTGCTGCGGCATTACCAAAACAGAATTGACGGAATATTTCCAAGAGGGTATTGAGGAAATGGCGGAGCACAATGGGCTTACCAAAGAGGAGACCTTGGAACAACTCAAGCAACATTACGACGGCTACCATTTCAGTATCAACAGCGAGGACATCTTCAATCCCTACAGCATCATCAACGCCTTGGACGACAAGGAGTTCAACAGCTATTGGTTCTCGTCTGGCACGCCTACGTTCTTGATAGAACTGATGCAGCAGAAGAACTTGGACATGATGGACTTGAATGACATTTGGGCAAGAGAGAAACGCTTTGACGTTCCTACAGAGAGAATTACCGACCCTGTCCCTGTCCTTTTCCAAAGTGGCTACCTGACTATCAAGGGGTACGACAAGCAGCTAGGAATGTATCATCTCAGTTTCCCCAACATGGAAGTGAGACAAGGTTTCTCGGAAAGCCTATGCCAATACTACACCCCTTCCGATGCAGGCGAACTTGACACCATCGTATATGCCTATAAAAAGAATGTAGTGCTCAATAATGACATGAAAGCCTTCATGCCCCATTTGAAGGCATTCTATGATAAGTTCCCCTATACCATCATCAACAACAACGAACGTCATTACCAGACTGTGATGTTCACCATCTTCACCATGCTCGGCGAAGATGTGAGAGTGGAGCATGCCACATCGGATGGGCGAATCGACCTCTTGCTTAAGACGGACAAGAGCATCTTCATTTTCGAGTTGAAATACAAGAAGTCTGCCGACACTGCCCTAGCGCAAATCACTACCAAGAACTACGCCAAGGCTTTTGCCGATGACAGCAGGAAAGTGGTGAAAGTCGGTGTCAACTTCTCGGAAGACCAAAGGAGCATCGAAGACTGGAGCATCCAGTAAACACACGAATGCGCCCCGATGAGAAAAGTAATATGTATAAAAGAAATACATACCATACGATTAGCAAGCGACTGAATAAGCAAAAAAATAAACTTTTAAATACCTTATATTATGAAGAGAAACATCATTGCATACCTTTTCGCCATCATGGCCATTTGCTCAGCAAAAGCCAACGACGGCGTGTATTTCACCAGCGGAAGCCTCCTCGTGCCTACCCAGGAGACCGACATCTCCGTGGCGAAGGAAATCCTTACCATTACCATCGGAAAAGACAGCATGGCGAGGGTGGACGTGTATTACGAGTTCATGAACCATGGCGAACCGAAGACCGTGACCATGGCCTTCGAGGCAGACCCTCCCTATAATGTGGGGCTTCCCATCAACCGACAGGGTATCCATCCCTTCATCAAGGACTTCACCGTAACGATGAACCACCAAAAGCTATCGAACAGAAACGCCCTGGTGGCAGGTCGTTTTGCCTTCGAAGACAAAAATGAGGAACCAGACTTCACACCACTCGACATGAGCAAATGGAAAGGTATGGGCGAGGCTCCCGACTCTCTAGTGCCCTACGAGAACGCTCTCTACAATGCCGAACTGGACAGCGTAATCGGTTATGCCTACGCCTACTACTTCGAGGCTCCCTTCAAGCAGGGACTCAACATCGTACACCACACCTACACCTACCACATGAGCTACAGCATCGGAAAACGTTTCGAGATTCCTTACTGGCTGACCCCAGCCACCCGCTGGGCGAACCATGGGATAGACGACTTCACACTTAACATCACCGCCGAAGACAATACTGAGTTCTGCCTCAACGACACCTTGTTCAACGGCACACCGTTTACGAAGACACAACCACAGAGGGGGCTACTCTACAATCTGACCTCTGAATACGGCGAGCAAATGCTCTTCGCAAGCGTCGGCGAAGGCGACACCGTGACATGGCACGCCAACAACTTCTCACCGACCGGCAACATCAGCATCGACTCTCCCGACTGGGATCCCAAGAACGCCTACTACACCCACCGCAACTCCGACAAGGTGGTGATAGACAAGCAGGGCAACGTGGGGCGTTACCTCGCCGACTGCGGCGACAGCTATCTGGTGATGGCGCAAGACTATGGCTTGGTGAAGAAGAGCGAGAGCCGCATCGAGGAATACAGTGCAGAAAAAGGCAAGGGCATCGTCGTACTGGACGAAGATGCTGTGAAGACCCGAGTAAACGTGCGAATGCGCCCCAACGAGAAGAGCAAGAAGATAGGTACCATCTCCGCAACCCCTTCCGGCGAGCTTCCCGAGGTGTTCAATTGCCTGGGCTATGTAAGCGATAACAGTGTAAAATCGGGAGGCTTCTGGTGGAAAATCAAATTTGGCAACAGAGTGGGATATGTGGCGCAGCAGTTCATGCTCTGGGATTCCATCGACACCTATTGATGTATTAGAACACGTACTTGGCAGCGATGGTAGGGTTAAAGAAGAACGTCTTCTTGCTATTTGTTGCCCAAATGAAGTCGTTGGAAAGTTCCCACTCTGTACCGATACTGAACTTGCCGTGCTGGCGGTCCTTACCCACGATGTTGAACCAGAACTGTGGCTCGGTGATAAAAACCCAGCCTTTCTTCTGGCTACCATTGTCATCATAACGCGGGGTATAGCCATACCAAAGGTCGGCAAAGCCGGAGAAGGTGCAGAGGCCCTTAGCAAAGGTAGTGCTCCACACGCCCGTCAACTGGAAGCTGGTGATTCCCTTCAAATTGTCCTTTTTGATATACTGCTTCAGCATCGCCTGCACGGAGTATGTCTTGGAGAAATTGGCGTTGTGCCAGTTGTAGGCGGGTCCAACAAGGAAGCACTGCTGGTAGCGGTTGGCATACTGTGGGGTATATTTGTTGACAGTCAAGCCTCCATCGTACTCGATATGGGCGGCAAAGTTGCTGTTCTTGAGGTTTGCGAGCGTGAATTCGCGCGACACCTCCCAATAGGCGGCCCCCATGCCGTCGAAGAAATAGTCCATATCCACAAAGAAATAGGTGGAACCCGTGGCATCGGGATGATACATCTCTACGGTGGAAGTCACTTTCTGACGATTGGACTCCGACTCTGGATTGATGTTACGACCCAAGTCGTAATGCAACTGGAAATTAACTTGCGCCATAGAGACTACAGCGAACATGGCCATGAGTGGCACGAGGAAAAGCTTTTTCATCATTTGTTTTAAATTATTTGTACTCCTGACTAAAATTTCATTGCAAAAGTACAAAAATTATAGCATATTAACTATTGTCTATAAAAATATTAATATTTATTCACTATTGAAGGCAATACACGTAACTACTCAGTCATATTGAAATGGGTACACGTATTCAAGGGAGGGCTACAAG
>CAVGEN010000128.1:0-7905 GCA_963628185.1 Waltera intestinalis
TGACTAAGCTTGCCATATTGCTCATAGAGGAAGGTGAGGCACAAGACATGACGGATGCTCTCGATACGGTCATTAACTCGGAGACCTACCAAAGGGTAATGGACGATAAGGCTGCACTCTACTATCAAAGTCCGCGCTACGTCTTCGACTTTCTGCGGAACGAGTTGTCCGTGGGCAAGGTGATATAATCGCTGTTATCTCTAAGCACGAGACTTATGATGTCAATAAACTTCGTGGTCTTTGGCGTTGGTAGTGCTAATAGCCCGAAAGGGAAAGCTGGAGGTAAAAGTGACAACGTGAGGATGTAAAGGAGGCAACAAGTGATAAAATAACGAACTATACAGACTTAGCACGACGTGCAACGTCTTCAAATACAACATAATAAATATGAACAAACAACAACTTGCAAACAAGATATGGGCATCGGCAAACAAGATGCGTTCCAAGATAGAGGCCAATGAATACAAGGACTACATACTTGGCTTCATTTTCTATAAGTTCCTCTCAGAACAAGAGGTAAGGCTTGCCAAAGAAAATGATTTTACTGACGCTGATTTGGTGCAGCTCAAAGAGGAGGACAGCGACATCGTAGAATGGGTGCAGAGTAAACTGGGGTACTTTATCGCTTATGACAACCTGTATTCCACATGGACGAGCAAAGACTGTGATTTTGAGATTGCCAATGTTCGCGATGCTCTTTCTGCATTTACACGTCTCATCTCACCCTCACACAAAAGGGTATTTACAGGAATCTTTGAAACCTTGCAGTCGGGTCTGAAGAAGCTCGGTACTTCCGACAAGGAACAGACCAGTGCGGTAGCTGACTTGTTGACGCTCATCAAGGACATTCCGATGAATGGCCGTCAAGACTACGACGTGCTCGGCTTCATCTACGAATACCTTATCAGCCAGTTTGCCGCCAATGCCGGAAAGAAAGCTGGAGAGTTCTACACACCCCATGAGGTGTCATTGCTCATGTCTGAAATCGTGGCAAACCACCTGAAAGACCGCAAACAGATTGAAATCTACGACCCGACAAGTGGCTCTGGTTCTCTTCTCATCAACATCGGAAAGTCGGTGGCCAAGCATATTCAGCAGGATAACTGTATCAAGTATTATGCACAGGAGTTGAAGCAGAATACGTTCAACCTTACACGTATGAATCTCGTGATGCGAGGAATTATCCCCGACAATATCATTGCGAGAAACGGCGACACGCTGAAACAAGACTGGCCATACTTTGACGAGAATGACCCGTCGAACACTTACCAACCGCTCTATGTGGATGCGGTGGTGAGCAATCCGCCTTATTCTCAAAGCTGGACACCGCCACGCAAGCCCAAGAATGGAGAAGGCGGCACTCCTGACCCTCGTTTCGACGATTATGGCATTGCGCCTAAGGGGAAGGCCGACTATGCCTTTTTGCTCCACGACCTCTATCACTTGAAGTCCGACGGCATTATGACCATCGTGCTGCCTCATGGCGTGCTCTTCCGTGGTGATGCAGGAAATGGTTCTGACGGTGGCGACGGTTCGGAGGGCAGCATCCGTCGGCAACTGATAGAACGTGACAACATTGAAGCAGTCATTGGTTTGCCGTCCGATATTTTCTTCGGTACTGGCATTCCTACTATCGTGATGGTGTTGCGGAAGAAACGCACAGACAGCGACGTGCTGATTATTGATGCGTCGAAATGCTGCGTGAAGGACGGCAAGAAAAACAAGCTGAGGGCTTCTGACATCAAACGCATCGTGGACACTTATCTCGAAAAGAAGAGTGTGCCCAAATTCTCGCGTCTTGTCAGCAAGGAGGAGATTCGATCCAACGGTTACAATCTCAACATTCCCCGTTATGTCAATTCTGCCGATGACTTGGAAACATGGGATTTGTATTCCACGATGTTTGGTGGCGTTCCCAAGAGTGAGCTTGCGGCGTTCGATGCCTATTGGACTGCATTTGGCGGTCTGAAAGAGTCATTGTTTGAGAGTAACGATATGCCGCAAACAAGATTTCGTGTGGACGATATACGTATGACGGTAAACAACCACCCGGCTGTCATTGGTTTCAAAGACATATTCGTCCAAGCGTTTGGAGGATTCAAGGACATGCTTCGCCAGCGACTGCTCGACAATATGCTCACGCTTAACATCAGTTCTGAGGACGAACACATCACCAACTACATCTTCCGTCAACTGGAGCCTGTCCCTCTCATCGACCGATACGATGCTTACCAGCTCTTTGCCGACAAGTGGCAGACCATATCGCAGGACTTGGAAATCATACAGTCGGAAGGGTTCAACGCCACACGTGTAGTTGACCCCAATATGGTGATTAAGAAATCAGGAGACACGGAGAGCGAAGTTCAGGACGGATGGATTGGTCATGTGCTGCCCTTTGAGCTAGTGCAGACCACCTTCCTCCGAGGCGAGTGGCAGTCTCTGCGTGACAAGGAGCAACGTCTGGATGCCATATCCGTGGAAACGGAAGAGGCCATGAACGAGATGGCGGATGATGAACGGGACGGTATCACGAATGATGACAACCAACTCGACAAGAAGAAACTTGACGAGAAGCTGGCGGAGGTGTTGTCGGAAGTCGAGACTAAGGAGACCGACACGCTGAACCAATACTTGGCACTGTCTAAAAAGGCGGACAAACTGGCATTCATCGGATTGCATGACGAAATATGCTGGAACAACGCCAAGCCCAACAAGGATGGCACTTTCGGGAAGGCTGCTGTCAACACGCTGGCAGACCATTACCGCCGCAGCTATGAATTTGGGGAAGGCTCGTATGAAGCAAGCATTGTCAAGATTAGTCAATTAACAGCCGAGGCAAAGTTGCTGAAGACAGAAGTGAAGAAAGATGCTGATGCACTGCATGAGCATACCAAAACATACATTGAAGAGGAACTCAGCGATGAGGACATTCTCTCGTTGCTTTCTGCCAAATGGATAGATACGCTTTGCGACCATATCGCAACGCTTCCGCAAAATGTAGTGGATGGCTTTGTTGCCAAACTCATTGCCCTGCAAAAGAAATATGCCACCACGCTCGTAGCGTTGGAGCATGATATACAGGAAGCCTCCTCTGCATTGGCTGGAATGATAGACGAACTGACTGGCAGCGACTATGATATGGCTGCATTGCAAGAGTTTAAGAAAGTATTGGTAAACGCTTAAAATGAAATTGATGATGAGCAAAAATATAAAAGTGCCTGATGTGAGATTCAAAGGATTTGAAGAGGAGTGGGAGGCGCAACCTCTTTACGAATATCTTGAAGTTTCCAACGAAAAGAACATTTCGGACAAATATGACAAATATGACATTTACTCCGTTTCAAGAGAATATGGAGTTGTAAACCAAATAGAATATCAGGGAAAATCCTTTGCTGGTGCTTCTCTGTTAGGCTATGGAGTAGTTCATACTTGGGATGTTGTATATACCAAATCTCCTCTGAAGACACAACCCTACGGAATTATAAAGACCAACCAAGATAAAGATGGTATAGTTTCAGCATTGTATGGGATATTTCACCCCAAAGAGAACGTAAGTCCAACATTTGTGCAAACATATTTTGCTTTAGACAATCGTTTGAACGACTATCTGCGCCCGTTAGTAAATAAAGGAGCAAAAAACACACTGCTGATTAGCGATGAGGATGCTATAACTGGTAAAGTCGTGTTCCCAAAAAGGGATGAACAAGAGAATATCGTAAGGTTGTTTAATACACTCGACACCCTCATTCGCAAACTTGAACAGAAGTTGGAGAAGTTGCGCAACATCAAGCAAGCCCTTCTCAATCAGATGTTTGTAAATGCTAACGGGGGGGGGTACACGACACCGCTGATTAGATTTAAGGAGTTTAAGGAAGAGTGGAAAGTTATGAATGCTTCTACGATTTTTAAGACGTACTTTGATAAAAATCATCCAGAATTGCCAGTGTTGTCTGCATCACAAGAATTTGGTATGGTCGCAAGAAATGACGTAGGTCTCAATGTACAGCATAACAAAGAAAACGAAGTGGGATATAAAAGAGTCTTACCTGGACAGTTTGTTATACATCTCCGCTCCTTCCAAGGTGGTTTTGCCCATTCGCAAATAGAGGGAATTACGTCACCTGCATATACAATTATCGAGTTTTGTGAAAAAGACAAACACAACGAAAACTTTTGGAAATACGTATTAACTTCAAAAGAGTTTATTAAACGTTTAGAGACCGTAACCTACGGAATTCGCGATGGACGTAGTATAAGTTTTGAGGATTTTTCAGAACTGGACTTTGTTGTCCCGAGTGTAAATGAACAAATGACAATAGGGAAAATATTTGCAAGTATTGATACTCCCATCTATGACTCAGAACAAAAGCTCACCAAGCTTCGCACGATGAAGCAGTCTTTGCTGCAAAAGATGTTTGTATAAAAAAAGAAAACGATTATGGGATTTGACAGTGAACTGGAATTCGAGGATGCCCTCGTAAAACTATTGCAGGAACACGGATGGACGGGCAAGATGCTCAACTATCCCACAGAGGAACAGCTCGTTGAAAACTGGGCCGACATACTCTATGCCAACAACAAAGGCATAGACCGACTGAACAACCAGCCCCTTACCAAGAGCGAGATGCGGCAAGTGCTCGACATCGTGAAAGAGCTGCGCACGCCGCTTGCCCTCAATGGTTTCATCAATGGCAAGTCTGTGACCATCACCCGAGACAATCCCGACGACGAACTTCACTATGGAAAAGAAGTTTCGCTTTCCATTTACGACCGATTGGAAATCGCTGGAGGCAAGAGTCTTTACCAGATAGCCCGCCAACCTAAGTTTGAACGTCATTCACACATCTTGCCAAAACGGCGTGGCGACATTGCCCTGCTCATCAACGGAATGCCAGTGATACATATCGAGCTGAAAAGCAGCAAGGTATCAGCCATGCAAGCAGCCAACCAGATAGAGAAATACACAAAGGAGGGCGTTTTCACAGACAGCATATTCTCACTCGTGCAAGTATTCGTGGCAATGAATCCTGAGGAGACTTTGTATTTTGCCAACCCTGGTATCGACGGACAGTTTAACCGCGCATTCTATTTTCACTGGGCTAATGCCGGCAATGAGCCAATAAACGATTGGCGAAATATAGCTGATAAGTTGCTGTCTATCCCAATGGCGCATATGCTCATCGGCTTCTACACCGTGGCTGACAGGGCAGACGGCGTATTGAAGGTGATGCGTAGCTACCAGTACTATGCTGCAAGCCAAATAAGCAACGTCGTGGCCAAATGGGACTGGAGCAGCAACGAGCAGAGGGGAGGTTATGTGTGGCACACGACGGGTAGCGGAAAGACAATGACCAGCTTTAAGTCGGCACAGCTGATAGCCCAGTCGGGCGATGCTGACAAGGTGGTGTTCCTGGTTGACCGCATAGAACTCGGCACACAGTCGCTGGGCGAATACCGCTCGTTTGCCGATTGCGACGAGGACGTGCAGGACACGGAGAAGACAGACGTGCTTGTGTCAAAACTCAAGGAGGACAAGCGAAGCAAACTCATTGTTACCTCCATCCAGAAGATGAGCCGCATCAACGAGGAGCAAGGGAAGAGGCGACAGGCGGACATTGCCAAGATAAACCGCAAGCGCATGGTAGTAATCGTGGACGAATGCCATCGCTCCGTTTTTGGAGACATGCTCATCGAGATAAAGCACACCTTCCCCCATGCTGTATTCTTCGGATTTACAGGAACACCCATCAAGGAAGAGAACCAGAAGAAACTGAATACCACCCAAACCATCTTTGGGAAAAACCTTCACACCTATACCATAGCCAACGGTATCATCGACAAGAACGTGCTTGGCTTTGACCCCTATATGTGTACGACGTATAAGGACAAAGACTTGCGCCGCTGCGTTGCTCTGGAGAAAGCCAAGGCAGACACAGAGCAGGAAGCCCTTGCCGACGAACAGAAGAAAGAGGTGTACCTCTACTATATGAACGGAAAGAAGATGGGTATGGCCGGGCATGATGCCCCAGACGGCACGTATATAAACGGCATAGAAGACTTCATCCCCAAATCACAGTACAACTGCGAGGCGCACCACCGAAAGGTCGTGGAAGACATCAATGGCAACTGGGTAGCACAGAGCCTGAACGGAAAGTTTCATGCCTTGCTTGCCACAGATAGCATACCAGAAGCGATAGCCTATTATCGTTTGCTCCGTAAGGAAATATCCCAACTCAAAGTTACTGCGCTGTTCGACCCGACCATCGACAATACAGGCGGTCAGGAATATAAGGAAGACGGTTTGGTGGAAATTCTCAAAGGCTACAACGAAATGTTTGGCAAGGATTACACCATTCCCACATATGCTGCTTTCAAGCAGGATGTTTCGCAACGGCTTGCCCACAAGAAGCCTCACGACACAAAAGACTTTACGCAGGAGAAGCAAATCAACATTCTGATAGTGGTAAACCAGATGCTTACGGGCTTTGACTCTAAATGGATCAACACTCTCTATGTGGACAAGCTGATGGAATACGAAAACATCATTCAGGCGTTCAGCCGTACCAACCGCCTCTTCGGACCAGACAAACCGTTCGGAGTTATACGCTATTACCGCTACCCCCATACGATGAAGCGCAACATAGACAAGGCTGTAGCATTGTATTCTGACAACAAACCATTGAAAATCTTTGCAGACCCATTGTTGCATAATTTGGAGAGAATGAACAGTATCTATGGTGAAATAGAATACTTGTTCAACCATGCTGGCATCAAGGATTTCGAGACGCTGCCAACATCGGATGCCGAGCGCAAAAGATTCGCCATCTTGTTCCGCAACTTCAACGAACACCTTGAAGCTGCTCGCATACAGGGTTTTGTGTGGGAGAAACTACATTATCGGTTGAAGCAGACGGATGGCAAATGTAAAGACATTGAGGTGCTCGTGGATGAGGAGACCTACTTGGTTCTGCTTAGACGCTACAAGGAGCTTGTGCCTGGACGGAGCGGTGGAAACGGCGCGGAAGAACCTCCATATGATGTGGAGACCTATCTGACGGAAATTGATACCGGGCAGATAGATGCCGACTACATAAACGAACGCTTTGATGTCTATCTGAAGATGATGAGGCAAGGAAATGCTTCCGAAGAGGAACGCCAAAGCATATTGCAGGCTCTCCACAGGTCGTTTGCCCTGCTTTCACAGGAAGAGCAGAAATATGCCAATATCTTCCTGCATGAAGTGGAGAGCGGTGAAGCTGTCATGGATAAAGGAAAGACTTTCCATGACTATGTGGTAGAATACATGAACAGAGCTAAGAATACAAAAATTCACCACGTGGCAGAAACCTTCGGACTCAATGAACAGATGCTGGTGGAGATTATGCGTTCCGATGTAACCTCGGAGAATCTGAACTCCTACAATCGTTTTGATTTGTTGACGAAAACAGTTGACAAAGCCAAGGCGAAGGCTTACTTCGAAAGTGTGGAAGGCGTGAAGTTGCTTCCGTTTAGGGTTGCACCTAAAATGGATAATTTCTTGAAGGAGTTTATTCTGAGCAATGGTGACATTTCTCTGCAACCTGTTTATGCCAAGCTGGACAGCCTACAAGATGATAAACGCATTGTAGATTTCGCCAATACCATGATGGAGATGAGGAATGGGTTGTCCATTCTGTCATTCCAGCGCGACTGCATAGAAAGGTTCGGAGAGGAATATCCTACCATGCAACTGGCAGATTGGTATAAAGTTATTAAAGAGTATCTGGAAGGAAAGACACTGCGCTATGAGCTTAAATCTGACGAAGTAGTATATTGGAATGCGGCTGAACCAGACATAGAATTATAGCAGTTGAATTTTTGTCTTGTCCAACCAATTTGCCGATAACGTCGGACACATACAGCTTG
>CAVGEN010000129.1:0-7435 GCA_963628185.1 Waltera intestinalis
GGCACAACATGTACCTTTGCAACACAATTTCGTCAAGCAGCCCGAAAGCAGGTGTCAGCGAGAAGAAAGTGAGTAACAAGAGTAGAATTGGGTAACAATCTGAGGATTGACGAAAACAGGACGATTTCAGCCTAAAACAGGCAAAACGGAGACAGTAGAAGTGGCGAGTAACAAGAGTAACAAAAGACTTGTTACTGACGAAAAGAAAAGGGCTATGGCAATGGATCGGGCGCATGAGGACATGGGCGCAAAAGCCACCGTTCATCCAGTTCATTCATCCCTTAGTATATATATCCTAAAACAGATGAATGAATATTTTTGTATAGACCTTGGCTTTCGTGGCGGTCACCTTTTCTTTTCGCCAGCAAAAATGTTACCCGAAGCACGAGTAACACGAAATATGTGGCGAAAAGTAACAAGATTTGTTGCGCCAACCCCAAATTCTCTTTTCGTTGGTTCTGAATAGCTTCCCAAAGAAAAGGCTATGAAGTTGACGTTTCGTGTACCCGTTGATAATCAGTGGGATAGAAAACAAGAAAAGAGGGATATAGTAGTACAACTCCAATACAACGCCGAAAGCCCCACGCAAAGTGAATATATAGTAACCTCTACACCATACATTTGTATAGTGCAAAGGGATATATAACACACCCCTGGGGCGTTCCCGTTGCTTTGTTTTTGACTTATAGTTTGAATTTGCGAAGTTCCAACACGTCAAACACAAAGCGTACAGTTACGCCTTTTATGTATATGCGTCAACCCTTTACCTCTGCCCTTCGGGCTTTCGGCACGGATTTGACGCTGCAAATATATAGAATAATCCAGAAATCGCCAAACTTTTATCGAAAAAAATGCAAAGAAAGTTTGCTTTTTCAAAAGAGAGCACCTTCTTTGCCGTTTGAAAGTTATTGATGATGCCCTCAAATCCGTCAGTTTGAACTGATGAATTTAATTGTGCATCCTCCACTGACGAAAAGCGGTAAGTTTACCACTTTTTGATAATAGAGCATTCTACTCCAAGAGGAATTTATACACAGGAACGACTTCTATCTCCAGTCCCGAGTCATCCAACTGGATAGTTTCTTCCTGGTCGTAGGTGACAACCAGGCATTTCTGAGCCTTCAAGAACTTGGCCACTTTCTGCAAAGCACCTATTTCGCGAGCCCTCGTCTGCTCATCCGCCATTCTGTAAGACACCTGAACCAGCAGGCCTTCCTTCGGCACACAGAAATCCACCTCCACATTCTTGTTGTAATAGAACAAATCTTCACCATACTTCTTATACAGATGGATTGCCACCATATTCTCCAGCAACTTGGTTTCCGGCTGGAAGAGGAAAAGGTTGAGTATTCCATTATCATAAAAATAATGTTTCTTGACAGTCTCCCTTTCCGAGATTCCGTCAGTGAAGCAGCTCACACCAAAGGCAAGGTACGACTCGTGCATGTAATCGAGGTAAGAGCTGATAGTTTCCCTCGTAATCTTCGCACCGTTTCCTTGCAGGATGTTCTGCAGTCGCTTGACGGCAGTAGGCTGCATCACGCTGTCGGCCAGCTTGCGCACAAGCATACGCAGGCTCTGCTCGTTACGCACCCCTTTTCTCATTACAATATCCGAGTACAGAATCTTTTGGTAAAGAGACTGCAACCACGACTGCTTGTCTTGCATGTTGAACATCTCGGACAAGCCCCCGTAATAGAAATAATCAGAGAACAACCGAACCACATCCGTCCTCTCAGGTGACAATTCCCAGTGAGGAGTCAGCCGGACTCCATGAAACTCCAGATACTCCTCAAAGGAAAACGGAAAGATTTCCTTGGTCAAGTACCTACCGCCCAACGTGGAACTAATCTCACGGCTCAACATGTGCGCATTGCTTCCCGTAATGAACACACGATACTTCTCGTCTGCCAGACGGCGTGCGAAATGATCCCAGCCATCTACATTCTGAATCTCGTCCAAGAAGATGATGGGCTCGCCATCAAACAACTCCCGATAAGCTTCAACAATCAGGTGCAATTCCTCCTTGCGAATGTCCGTGATGCGCTCATCCTCGAAATTGACAAACAACACCTCCTCCTTGCGATGTCCTTGCGCCAACAAGTCTTGAATATGCTGGTAAAGCATATACGACTTACCTGCACGGCGCATCCCGACGAGCACATAGTTGGCGTTCCCGTCAAAGAAGATTCTTCTCCCCTGAAGCTTTACCTTGGCCACGAAATCCTGCTGGCGAAGGATGATTTGCTTGATGACATTCTTGTCCATATTCCCACGATTGATGTAAAACCGCTGCAAAGATAAGCAAAAATAACGGCATAGAAGACATAAAACCGCCAAAAGATGTCTTGTATGGAAGACATCTTTTGGTTAAAATATCTTTATTCGCCTAAAAGGATAAGCACCAACGGATGTTTTCGTTGGTTGGGAGAATATTGGCGTAGGCTAACAATAAAGTAAACTTGCAACTTCATCGGGCAACATTATCTTGCAATTCTGAGGCCCAGGAAGCGGCTTTTCTCTAAGGAAAAGGATGTATATTACATTCTTTCCCTGAGCAAAAGGGGCGATAGACGCTTTCTTCTTCAGCTTTTCCAAGAGTCTGTCTGCATAGTCGGGAGCTGTCCATTTGCATTCCCCAACAAGTATTGTGTCCTTGTCGTAGAGGTCTTCTGCAACAACATCAAATTCAAGTTCCTCGTTACTGACAGGGGTCTTCTTTCCCTCTTCGAAGACAGGCACCTTGCCCCACCATCGTGATGCGGCACCCCATGTGTGACCTTCTATTTCATTGCCGCTAACTGCCAGTTGGCATAGTCTTTCCCAAACCTCGGCAACATGACCGTTAAATCCGTCCTCAATGTACTTTTTTGCGATGTTGCCACGCCCCAAGGCAATCATAGACTTGTTTGGCTCGATGAATCTGTAGTAGAACGCCATGAAAGGATCCTCTATTCGATAAAGGATCTTCTTTGATTTCGAAGGATTTTCACCAAATGGCACTTCTTTTCTGAGGAAAAACATTTCTGTCAAATGCTTCATTGGCTTGGCCAGTTCTGCTGTTTTCTTGCCAAGGGCATCGGCAATGCTGGAATACTTCAGTTTCCCACTGCCTACAGCAAGCATGATAGATGAATACGGCGCAATGTCTGATACCTCGTCCAAAAATAGCCGGGCAGGCTCGTTGTAGAGATTCCCCATCTCGTCTAATATAAGCTCTTGAATGGCTTCATCCAAAGAGCCGAATCTTTCTCGCTGGCTCCAATATTGGGGTACTCCTCCCCATACGGAGTACTCTTCCACAAGTTCCTTGGCAGAGGTCTTGACAATCTCTTGCCACCAAGGCAGACTGACTGGCCGTAAGATGAAAATGCGGTCGGCTCTACCGTAAAGAGGCTCTGAGCCTTGTAAGAGTCCGTGCATCATTCTTTGGGAAGACCCGCAGATGATGATATTGCAGCGCAATTCATCTACCCCGGCAATACGCCTGTCAAGGATTCTTTGTAGAGTAGAAGGCAAAGCAGGATCCTTCTGGACAAGATATGGGAACTCGTCCAGTACTATTGTCGCATTTTCCTTGCACCGGTAGTTGAAGGCCATGATGATGTCTTCCCAATCAGAATACACAGGTTTGTCGAAGTCGGGATATTCCGTAGCGACGGCTCGTGCCAACAAGCTTAGTTGGCTTGCTTTCTCGCTCAGGCTGGCTTCGAAGTAAATGTCTCCATCTTTCAACGACCTTCTGATGAGTGTTGATTTTCCAAGTCTCCTTCGTCCGTATATCACAATGAAGTTTGAGGCGTTGGAATCCAATGTTGCCCGCAGAGCTTCTTGTTCTTTGATTCTATCTACAAATTTCATGTTAGTGTTTTCTGAATTACTAATTGCAAAAATACTAAAAATAACGGAAGCGTTATGCTTTGGTTATATATTTATACAGAAAATTACACATATTTAATATTAGTCGCAGCTACATATGTGAGGGAAAGCCAACAACAAACGCAAAATATTGACATTTCATTTGGCAGTTTGACCACCTTTTTATACCTTTGCACACAATATGACAAAGAAAACATCCAATTACAAGTACATAGTCGTCCCACTCTTCTTCACTCTACTGGCAGGAAAGCCCCTTACCGCCTGCTCGGGCGAGAAGAAGAACACGACAAGTTCTCCAACAGAACTGGAGAGCAAAAAACTGACCTTCGCCCCAGGCGACACCGTGCCCGCATCGGCTGTGGAGAAAGCCGGAGCCAAGAGTTTCTTCTTCTCCATCTCCATCCCCGACAGCATCTTCGCCCTGATGAAGGGCAAGAGCTTCAAGGCCAACTGCACCGTACCACGCAGCGACCTGCGCTACCTGCGCTGCCTCCATGTGGACAAGGACGGGCACATCATCGTGGGCGAGATGGTAGTGAACAAAAAGGTGGCAGACGATGTACTCGATATCTTCTACCAACTCTACCAGGCGAAGTACCCCATCGAGCGAATGCGGCTGATAGACTACTGGAACGCCGACGACGAGAAGGCGATGCGCGACAACAACTCCTCGTCGTTCAACTTCCGCTTCATCTCTCACACCAAGACGGTGTCAAAGCACGGCAAGGGCACAGCCATCGACATCAACACGCTCTACAACCCCTACCACAAAAAGCTGAGAAACGGAACGGAAGTGATAGAGCCAGCCACCGGCAAGCCCTATCTCGACCGCACCAAGAAGTTCGACTACAAGATAGAGAAAGGCAACCTCTGCTACCGACTCTTCAAGGCGAAAGGATTCAAATGGGGAGGCGACTGGACCAACCGCAAGGACTATCAGCACTTCGAGTTGCCCTGACAGGACAGAAAACAAAAATCCGCTTCATTGTCGTTGTGACCGATGAAGCGGATTTTTGTTTTTGAAAGAAGTAGGGACGATCGGGCTCGAACCGATGACCTCTGCAATGTGACTGCAGCGCTCTAAACCAGCTGGGCTACGCCCCTGTCTTTTCAAAACCGATGCAAAAGTACTACATTTTTTTGAACCAGCAAAATCTATTAGCACTTTTTATACTTACAATAGCACAATTTCGGGACTATTTTTGTCAATCTCGACAAATAGCAGTACCTTTGCACCATTATTTATCAAAAACATCAAATCATCATGAAATATATCATATTGGATTTCGACGGCACCATCGGCGATTCACAGGCTCTCATCATAAGAACGTTCCAAGACACCATGCGCAAGATGGGAAAGGAAGTGAAATCGGCGGAGGAATGTGCCAGCACCATCGGAATGCGCCTGAGCGAGGCTTTCGCCTTGCTTTACAACTCGCCTATCGAGGAGGGAGAGAAATGCGCAGAGGTTTATCGCAACATCTTCGAGGAGAACAAGGACAGTCTGGGCATGAATCCCTTCCCCCATGTCATCGAAACCATCAAGCAGCTCCACAAGCAGGGATTCATCCTGGCGGTGGCAAGCAGTCGCGGCCGGGAGTCGCTGTTGGGATTCATCCATCAGATGGAACTCGAAGACAGCATCTCTTCCGTAGTAGCACAGGAGGACGTGGTGAATGTAAAGCCCCAGCCCGACATGGTGTTCAAGGCTTTGACGGAAATTGCGGGGAGGAAGGTGAGCAAGGAAGATTGCCACATATTGCCCGATGACCTGAAGGCGATGCTGCCTGAGACCCTGGTGGTGGGCGACATGACCTTCGATGTGGATATGGCGCACAACGCCGGAGCCAAGGCTTGTGCCGTGACTTACGGCAACGGAACAAGAGAACAGTTGGCCTCGGCAGAATGGATCATCGATGATTTCGCAGAGCTGTTGGAGATTGTACAAGATTAGAAGATAACGAACAAAAATCCCAAGAGCAAGCACCATATTTTCTGACTTTTTATTGAAAAGTGTAAGAAATACTTGGAGATTTCATTTGAAAAGTGTAATTTTGCAGCGGTATTTTATATTGAAAAGTGTCGTTTTGAGACCCTAAAAGTTATTGAAAAGTGTAAATGTCATGCTGTACAGAAAGATTGGAAACTACATAGAAGACCACTTTAAGGCGGATTCCGACAAGATTCTCATCTTGGAAGGAGCCCGCCAAATAGGCAAGTCTTACATTATCAGAGAGGTGGGCAAGCGATTGTTCAAGAACTTCGTGGAAATCAATTTCGTGAAAGATGATGAGGGAGAACAGACATTCAAGAACATCAAGACAACGGAAGAATTCTACCTCAATCTCAGCATGATGGCAGGAAAGAGGCTTGACAATTACCAGAATACCCTCATCTTCCTCGACGAGATACAGCAATACCCCCAATACCTCACCATGCTGAAGTTCTTCCGTCAGGACAAGCGTTATCGGTTTGTCGCGAGCGGGAGTTTGCCCGGCATCACGCTGCGCAGCACCACTTCCATCCCCATCGGGAGCATCATACGCAAGGAAATGTATCAGTTGGACTTTGAGGAGTTTCTTATGGCCAATGATTTTGGGGAGGAGGCATTGGCTGTCATGAGGCAGAAGTTCATCGCAAAAGAAAGTCTGAGCGAGGAAATGCACCAGCGTGTCATGGACTTGTTCAGAAGATACCTGTTGGTGGGCGGAATGCCCGATGCCGTCAACACCTATCTTTCCACGCACAACATCGTCAAGGTGAGGGAAATACAGGAGTCCATCCAGTCCATGTATGGCGAGGATGCCTCCAAGTATGAGCAGGACTGCGGGCGCAACCTCCTCATCCGCCGCATCTTCGACATGATTCCGTCGCAGATGGAGAACAAGAAGAAGCGTATCATCGCCAAGGACATTAGAGACAAGGAGGGCGACCGTTTCAGCAGGTACACCGAAGAGTTCGAGTATCTCATCTCGTCGGGCATCACCCTTGATGTCCATGCCATATCCAACCCCAAGTATCCGTTGAAGGAATCGGCACAAAAAAACTTGCTGAAGCTCTACCTCAACGATGTCGGCATGCTCACCTCCCAACTCTACCGCAACAACCTGCGCCCTATACTGCAAGACGAGAAGAGCATCAATCTGGGAGCCGTCTATGAGAATGTCGTGGCACAGGAACTGAAGGCACATGGCCATCGCCTCTTCTACTATGACAACCGCAAGAACGGGGAGGTCGATTTCCTGGTGGATGACTATTCTTCGTTGACAATTCTGCCCATCGAGGTAAAGTCGGGCAAGGATTACACGGTACACAGTGCCCTTAACAAGATGCTTGCCATCCCCGACTATCATATCCTGTCAGGACTGGTGGTGTCGAACGAGCGACAAGTGAAGCAAGTAGGAAAGGTCGTCTACATGCCTATCTACTATGTGATGTTCATAGATGCCACAGGGGCAGACAATGAGGATATTTACTTTTAAAAAGTGCAAAAAGAGGAAGAAGAACTATGGAACAACAAAATAATGTAAGGAAAGCCTTCCTGCAACTGCATCTG
>CAVGEN010000130.1:0-7373 GCA_963628185.1 Waltera intestinalis
CTGATGTTGTCGAGGTTGTTCAGCTCGCTGAAGATGCTGAGCTGCGAGAACTTGGTGATGCCTGTGATAAACGTAAACTCCAGGTAGGGGTCGAGCTTCTTCAGGGGGCTGTAGAAGTTCTGCATGATGAGGCGGAGCTTCTGGAGGTTATCCTTCTCATGAACCACATCGAGCAGTGGGGCGTCGTATTCGTCGATGATAACCACTACCTTCTGTCCGGTCTGCTCGTTGGCGTGTACTACCAAGTCTTTCAGGCGAATATTGGCATCCGATTTCTCGCTTTTATACCCAAATGGCGCCTCCTGGTCGTCCAGCAAGTCAGCCAAATACCTCTCCAAATGTTCTGGATCCATGTGCTTGGCGCCGCTCATGTCGAAATGGAGCACGGGATGCTTCACCCACTCCTTCTCGTAGTCGGCGATGGCGAGACCCTCGAAGAGCTCCTTCCTGCCCTCGAAGTAAGCCTGCAGGGTAGAGGCAAAGAGCGACTTGCCGAACCGCCTTGGGCGGCTCAGAAAGATGTACTTCATTCCTTTGGTTCGGAAATCAACGATATATTTCGTCTTATCTACATAGAGGTAGTTGCCCTCTCTGATATTCTCGAAGGTCTGTATTCCTACTGGATATTTGTTTACGATTTCAATCATAATCCCACATGCTTTACGTTTTGCGCCGCTAAGTTACGAAGATTTTGCGGAATGTGCAAATTATCCCGGCATTTTTTCATACTTTTTATCGCACGCCTCTTGTGCTTAAAGTATGCGTGCACAATCTTAGAGAATACAAAAATATAAAATGGAAACGGCAAGAATTTGAAGCCTGCCAGACATCGTGGGCGATATGTTTTTTCTTCTAAAAAAGTATCAAAGTATCATCTTTTGCTTTAAAAAGTGTTGTAATTAGCTGATTAATAATTATATAGATAAGATGAGACTTCTCGGGAAATATGCCAAGAAGTCTCACTAAAGTCTCACCAAAGTATCATCAAAGTCTTATTGTTGCCCAAATCGGTGAACAGTGTTTGGGCACTTGTTGCCCGATGTTTGGGCAATGGTTGCCCTGTGTTTGGGAGTAAGGAATGATTACATTGCTGTGAAGTTTCTTGTCCATTGTTGTACAGATTTAGAAATAAAACTGCTTACTCTTATGGCGTAGAAAATCGGATTTTATTGCGTAAAATCCAAAAAATATAGCATGGAAACAAGGAAAAATGAGACTTTGATGATACTTTGGTGAGACTTCGATGATACTTTTTGATAGATTTTCTGAGAAGTATCATCACTTGTAAATATCAGTTAATCAAAGATATAGTATT
This sequence comes from Waltera intestinalis, assembly GCA_963628185.1. Classification (GTDB taxonomy): domain Bacteria; phylum Bacteroidota; class Bacteroidia; order Bacteroidales; family Bacteroidaceae; genus Prevotella. The sequence goes on from CAVGEN010000130.1 coordinate 1,316, forward strand.
GTTTTAAAGCCGAAAGATGATACTTTGAGACTTTTTGCTTGAAAAATACTTTTGTTTGTGTATCTCCATCTCGTCGAAAAAAGTATGGTTAGCCTTGCTCCGTGATATTTCTCGTGAATAATTTGGCTTTGGAATCGGTGGACGGCAGGGCCGTAAACTTGAAGGATATAGTGATTCCGGGTAAGTACAATTTCATCGACTTCTGGGCTTCCTGGTGCGGTCCTTGTCGTGTGACGGCTATTATGTTCGCTATGTGCCGTCATTGGTGGCTATCGACCCTGCGGAAAGGGGGCAGCTTTTCACAAGCGCCCCCCCAAAAAAACATGCCTATTTGGAGCAGGTGGTCTTCTGATCGGGAATCAAGATGGAGGCACCTATGCTTATCGCCAACACCAGGAGGATGAACACGAGCGATTCGACGGCTCCTATCTCCACGTATTCGTGGATGAGCATCTTGGCTCCGATGAAGACGAGCAGGAAACTGACTCCCACCTTCAGATAACGGAACTTGTCGGCAATGGCAGCCAACAGGAAGAACAAGGCACGAAGGCCGAGTATCGCAAAGATGTTGGAGAAGAACACCACGTAGGGGTCGAGGGTCACGGAGAACACAGCGGGGATGCTGTCGAATGCGAATATCAAGTCGCAGAACTCGATGAATATCACCGTGAGCACCAGCGGACTTAGATGGAAGTGCTTGTTTAGAAATTTCACCACGGGATGGTCCATGGCGTTCATCTCCTCCTTCTTGTTGCGATTCAGGAACATCTTGCCGCCGCTATACAAGAGGAAGGCACCGAATATCAGGAGAATCCACTCGAAGCGGCTGATGAGTGCTGCACCGGCGAAGATGAAGATGAATCGCAAGACGATGGCTCCCAGGATGCCCCAGTTGAGTGCATGCTGGTATTCCTTCTTGTCTATTCCGAAAGAGGCGAAAATCATCATCATCACAAAGAGATTGTCTACAGACAAAGTCTTCTCTATCAAGTAGCCGGAAATATAAGAGATGGTCATGTAGTGGCGGTACTGCTGCACGCTCGCCTCGAAGTCGTTGGGATTGAGCGTAAGGTGGGCTGCGTAGCGGGAGGCCACAGCCTGCAGGTCGTGGAAGTTCTGGATGCCGTGTACCATGTCGCCGTGGAAATACAGGAAGGCGGCGAAGATGAGGGCCAGACCTATCCAGACACCCGTCCACGTGCCTGCTTCTCTGATGGATACGACATGAGCCTTGCGGTCGATGACCAGCATGTCCAATACTAAGATGGCTGCGATAAATACCACGAAACCTACTAAAAACGCTAATTCTGTTGCAATCATTTTTATTATATCTTTCTTTAATTCGTTTGCAAAATTACAAAATATATCTGTATGTGCAAATATTTGCCCTGCATTTTTGGCGGTTATAAGTAAAAATAGTAACTTTGCATCTGAAGTAAAATCGTATAAACAAGTAGAATAATGGAACAAAACAAAACTTTGCCCCCGGAACTTGAGGCACGTGTGCTGCGATCGGTGGATTTCTTCATGCAGGGCTATGGTTGTTGCCAGGCGGTGGTGGCTGCCTTTGCAGATATGTATGGACTCGACGAGGCGATGGCCAAGCGACTGGCTGCCGGCTTCGGTGGTGGAGTGGGCAGGATGCGCATGATGTGCGGCGCCGTCTCCGGTATAGTGATGCTCGTGGGGCTGGAGTGCGGGCAGACCGATGGCGCCGACCGGGAGGGCAAATCGGCTTGCTACAAGGTGGTGCAGGAACAGCTCGCCAAGTCGAAGGATCAGAACGGCAGCATCATCTGCGCCGAGATTCTCGGACTGAAGGGCTGCGAAAAGGCGCAGTCGAGCTATGTGGCGTCGGCTCGTACGGCGGAATACTATAAGTCTCGGCCGTGTGCTGCCAAGGTGGAGAGCGCAGCAAGGATCTTCGCAGAATACTTAATGGAGAAAAATGAAGTATCAGACCAATAAGGATTTGGCAGATGCCCAGTATTACTTGAAGATGCTGGATGATTTTTGTAAGACGGGGCAGGTGGTCATACCAGAATCGTCTGGCAATGTCATGCCCTGGAATACGGCGGAAGACCCGCTGAAAGATTACCTCGTCCATCTTTTTTCTTCGGAATTTAATACCATGAAGCAGCCTTTTACAGATGAGGAAACGCCCAAGTTTCCTCTTCAAGTGAAGAACAGCAAAATCAAGAGCAAGGTGTTTTATGACTCGGTGGGGAAGTTTATCGTGGAATGTGTGCATCACATTCGGTTCCAGCGACAGCGTGCCTGGACGGAGACCCATCGGGCGGAGAATGTGCTCGACTGGACTTCTTTCAAAAGAATGGATGAGCAGGTGTGGCATCCCTTGCTCGACCAACTGGAGCGTGAACATGGCGACGATGGTTTTGACAAGGCTTTCTTTGTTCGGCTTTTCAAGGGGCAGGATGGTTTTCCGAGAAAGGAAAATGAAAGGTGTGTCTGCGGGGCTGCTAATCCAGAAAACTGGGAGCGACTGGTGCATGACTGGAAAGGTTGTATCGAGCGGCAGGCTTTGAGTAAGTTGAAGGAGTATATCTCCATCCGCCAGAGTAACTTCGAGACGGGCTTGGTTAGGTTGATGGATCAGGTGACCCGCAATGTCAAGATGAAAGGTGTCTCGGAACAGAGGGCCGTGCAGGCATGGGAACTGATGAAGGATGCCTGGACGGAAACGGAGTTCGAACGCCGTCTGAACGAGATGAAGGTGCAAGACCGCTATCCCGAAATCAAGGAAATCGTGGCGAAGATGGGGCGGGTGGCTGATGCCAACGGCAAAGACCGCCTTGCTGTCGCTTCGGGCGTGGATATGAAAATGGAGCATTCGGCAGGTAGCGACATCGAGGGTATCACGGTAGGCGATGACCTCAACTCGCTCCTCCCTCTCGAACTCGCCCAATATAGCGATGAGGACATGGAGGGTCTCTTTATATATAAGTATCGCACGCGAAGGCTTCAAACTTTCCGTTATAAGAGTGAGATGGCAACGCCGTCGCGCAAGTTGGGCTTTACCCATGCCTCCCGGAAAGGCCCGATGATAGTCTGCCTCGACACCTCGGCAAGTATGTATGGCACGCCGGAGCGAATCTCCTCCACGCTCATTTCCTTGCTCGAACAGACGGCGGAGGACTTGGAGCGAGATTGTTTTCTGATAGATTTCTCCGTGAGCAGCCGGGCTATCGACCTGGTGGAGAAACGAAAGGCGGAGCGACTGAGAAAAATAGGAATCAATCTTGCGGAGGAGACTTCCTCCACCCATTTGCCCTTCATCGGTGGCGGAACCTCGGCGAAAAAGATGATGACCCAGATGTTCGACCTCCTCGACAATGACGGGTTGCATTATGTGAATGCCGATGTGTTGTGGATAACCGACTTCTTGATACCTAATCCTCCGCAGGCAATGCTCGATAGGTTTAAGGAATATCGGGAGACGGGCACTCGTTTCTATGGTATCCGCATCATTCGGGATGATGACAAGCAAGAGAATGTTTGGAGAGAGTATTTCAATGGGATATACACCATCAAGTATCGGCCTTTGAGGCGGTATTGATTCCTTCTCGTAGGGCTGGTGTCCAACATTTTGCCCATAGATATTTGTATATCTGTTTATTTTTTTGTACCTTTGCAGTCGAGTTCAGAAGTATTTGGGGTCTTGTGCTGTTAAGACGGTTGTCTTACCCCTTTCATCCCGGGCTTCTAAACTCCAGTAAAAAGGATAATTTATGAATAGAAAAGAACAGATTGTATCATTTTTGTGGCAGCACGTCTTGCTGCTTGTTTCTTTGTGTGTAATGACCCTTGGTGTGGCAGTGTGTGTAAGAAGTATGTTGGGGTCGAGTGTGATTTCCACCTTGCCGTATGTGTTTGAGACGGCGGGAAAACAGGGGCTGGGCGTTCCTAAGCTTACCATCGGTCAATATACTTACATCATGAATGGTGTCTTGGTATTGGGACAGATTGTCGTGTTGCGCAAGAAGTTTGAGCCTGTGCAGTTGTTCCAGCTCTTGGTGGGCTTCGTCTTTGGTTCGCTCATCGATGTCAATATGTTGTTGACCACTTGGCTTCAGCCTGTCGAATTGTGGCAGAAGATAGTGTCGCAAGTGTTGGGATGCACGATTCTGGGGCTGGGTATCGCCTTGGAGGTGAGATGTGGGTCTGTGACCATGCCGGGCGAGGGATTTCCTGTTGCTGTGAGTCAAGTGACGGGGGTGGAGTTCCCGAAGGTAAAGATTTGGGTGGATTGCAGCTTGGTCGTCTTTGCGGTCATCTTCAGTTATGTCTTCTTCGGTGCCTGGCAATGGTATATCGTAGGTATCGGCACTCTCTTTGCCATGGTGTATGTCGGAGTGGTGGTGCGTACCATGGGCAAGCATCTTGGGTGGTTTGACCGCATCTTGGCTTATCAGCCGGGCTTCAGAAGATATGTCTATGGCTTGGCGAGATACTTGTTTAAATAAAAGAAATCGTGCCTTGGAAACCAATCCAAGGCACGATTTTCTTTTTATATATTTCTTTACTTGTGAAAATCAAGAGTAACGGATAATCTGACCTGGGGTCAGCTTCTTGTCCTTCTTGTAACCGTTGAGGCGGCAAATCTGGTCAACTGATACGCCACGCTTCTCGGCGATGGAGTTGAGGGTCTCGCCATATTTCACCTTGTGGTAGAGTTTCTCGCCACCTGCGCTAGCCTCATATCTGCCCACTTCGCCACCATTCACTTGCTCGCTGGTATATCCGCCATTGCCGATCTTGCCACGGGTGGCGTTGGCATCAGCCGACTCGCGCTCGTAGGTGTCGCGGTTGAAATCATAGAAGTCGCCTGTGACATCCTGGTTGCGGAAGTCGAAGAGGAGTGCCGGATTCAAGGCCACACCGCAAAGGCGTGTCTCGAAATGGAGGTGGGAACCCGTGCTTCGCCCCGTGTTGCCACCCAAGCCAATCACTTCGCCGGCGCGAACTTCTTGGTTCTCAGAGACCAGCTGTGCCGAGAGGTGGCCGTAGATGGTCTCCAGACCGTTGTTGTGACGGATGACGATGTACTTGCCATAACCGCCGCCCTCGTATCTTACGATGCGAACCTTGCCGGAGAAGGCTGCGCGGATTGAGTCGCCAATATAAACCTTGATGTCCATGCCTTTATGTTGGCGGCCAAAGCTAGCACGATAACCGAAGTTACTTGTGACAACGCGACTGGGTGTTGGCATGCAGAAGTGACGGAGGTCGATGCGGTAATGGTCTGGGAGAGTTGTAGCCTTGTGGGCGTACTTGTTGGAAAAGTCTTGATAAAGTTCAGCGGAAGGATTCTCTCTGTCCTCTATCATCTTGTAATGGGATACTGCCAGTGTGTCGAGTGATTTCATGCGGTGGTCAACGGGGGCTTGGCGTGCCAACAAGTCTTGCCCGAACGAGGGCATGGTTGTTAACGCCAACAATGCGACCACTGAAATCTTCTTTATTTTCTTTTTTAAACTCATATTCTAAATTAATCAATATTATTTTTTAGGTTCGTCTCCAGCGGAACAATAAATGAAATTCCGCTAAAACCACTAAGACAAGTGCCTTAATATGCGGTTTTGTTATATAGACGTTGCAAATATAACGAAAATATCTCAAACTACCAAGCGTATTAACATGAATAGGGGGTTATTTAACGTGAAAGGAAAAGGTTTAACTTTTATTAAAGCTCTTCCTGCGCTTTTCCCTTGAGTATTTTCAATAGTATGACGGCTGGGGAATGCCCCATGAAAATGTATCGCTTCACCTCGGGACTGGTGAAGCGGAGGCATTTCTGGTAAGCTGTATATAGTTCGTCAAGGTTGATGGTAAATTCCTTGCCGGAGCTTTCCCTTGTGCCGATAATCATTCTTTTGGTGAGGCGTAGCTGAATGTAGCGGATGCCTGTGGGAGTTGTGATTTCCTCGACGCCTTCCAATAGTTCTCTCATGTGGTCGAAGGTGATCGGCGGCCGTTCCTCTGTTTCCGTGGAACGCTTGCGGCCTCTTCGCTTTGGGGTAGGTGGGGTTGTATTTAT
>CAVGEN010000131.1:0-7280 GCA_963628185.1 Waltera intestinalis
AGATAATAAAAGATTGTTCGCTTTAAGGCTTAACGGGTCTAAAGTGACCGCTTACAATCTTGCGATTCATCTTAATGTGCTTCATCTTCTTCTGGCATATCCTTGTTCATGGATATAATTTGAAGATGCTGGGAGCAGATGGCTATCAAGTTCAAGGCAACTTTGCAGTGATGGCATTGGGCCTAGTATTGTTTGCACCAGCGACCTATTGCTTTGTGTTCATCTCTGGCTACTATGGGATAAAGTTCAAGCTAAAACGGATGATAACATTGTTGCTGTGGTGCATGATTGTCAGTGTGGGAGCAAAAGTCTATCAATATGTATGCCTAGGAGAGCCATTCCAAATCATAGATTTCATGGAGAGTGTGTTGCCGATAACTTCTCGCAAGTGGTGGTTTATGACAGACTTCATCATGCTATATGTCCTATCGCCCATACTGAACGATGGGTTCGACAGGTTGCGGCAAAAGAATAAGGTGCAGCTCTTGGTGCTGTTGGGCATCTTTTCGTTCATAGGTGTGGTCTTGTTGTATTCCAACCAAGGAAGCAGCCTGATAGGACTGCTAATGATTTATTTGATAGGTAGATACATACGTATATTAAATTGGGGGGGGCAATTTGGCAAGTCCAGAACCCTCAAGATTTACTTGTTGTCCTTCGTCTTGCTTTTGGCAAGTCTGTTAGCGATATACTATGTGTCGCAAGTGTCGAATAAGGCAAGTTTGGCAAAGTTGATATTTCCTTTTCTGGGGTATGCAAATCCATTGATTATAGCGATGGCAGTCTCCCTCTTTTTCATGGTAAAGAATCTACCAGTTTATACCAATCGCTATCTGAACAAGTTGCTTTCCGCCAATCTCTTCATCTACTTGATAACGGAAATAGGCGTGTTTGTTTCTTATCAGCAGATTGCAGAAGAGTTTAGCCAGCGTTTGGGCTTTGCTCTCATACATAGTCTTTTTGTAATCCTTTCATGTTTGTTGGCAGGGCACATCATCATGTTTGTTGTGGCGTTGCTAGTGGAAAACGGTGAGAAAATACTCAATGTAAAATATAAAAACAAATAAATAATGTCTGAAATTTCTGCAAATAATAAGAGAATAGCAAAAAATACAATATACCTATATATAAGAATGTTGGTGTTCTTATTCATAGGTCTATTTACTGCACGAGTAACTATTAATGCTTTGGGGGTTCATGATTATGGACTGATGAATGTTGTTGGTGGAGTCTTGGGATTCCTTGGTTATTTTAGTACTCTGTTAAGTCAAGGCACTTCTCGTTTTCTTACAGTAGGACTGGGGAAGGGGGACATGAATAATCTTAGGAATATCTTTTCCGCTTGTGGTACAATTCATGTAGTTTTGGCTCTTGCTACTTTGCTCATTGGAGAGACTGTCGGCTTGTGGTTTGTTAATAATAAGTTGGTTATAGACGCCGATAGAATGTTTGTGGCTAACTATATCTATCAGTTGAGTCTATTTTCTAGTTTTTTAGGGATAACTCAAACACCCTATATCGCAAGTATCACTTCTCATGAGAAAATGTCCACTTTTGCCTTTATGAGCATTTTGGATGTTGCTTTCAAATTGATAGTGGTCTTAATGTTACTTTACGTAGATGCAGACAAGTTGGTCCTACTTTCGACATTTTACTTTTGTGTGAGTTTGTTTATGTTCTTCATGTATCGTATTTATTGTTTACGAAAATTTGAGGAATGTAATATGCATTTACGATGGGATGTCAAGCTTTATAAAGAAATATGGAATTATGTTGGGTGGAACGCTATTGGAACTTTTGCATTTATGGCCAATAGCCAAGGCATAACAATCCTTTTGAACATGTTCTTTTCTACAGTGGTAAATGCTGCACGTGGAATAGCAAGCTCTGTTAGTCAGCAAGTGAGCGGATTTGTCATGAATTTTCAAACAGCAGCTAGACCCCAAATTGTGAAATTATATGCTGTTGGAGATTATCAAGGGATGAATAAATTAATATGCAATAGTGCTAAATTTTCATCTTATTTATTATTGATAGTAGGACTTCCTGTATTTCTTAAAACAGAATTTTTAATAACGCTATGGCTAGGGCATGTTCCAGAGTATGTGGTTCCATTCATTCGGCTTACCTTGGTTGAGTTGTTTTTTAGGGCAATAGATTTTCCTATTGGTGATGGAATCCATGCTTTTGGTAATATGAAATTGCCTAATGTAACATCGTCAATTGCTTATTTGTCCGTATTGCCAGTAACATACATTTTTCTTATATTGGGAGCTTCGCCTATAACTTCATATATAGTAGCTTGCGTTGCTTACCCAATGGCTTTGGCTTGTGATTTGTGGATTCTTCATAAATACTCAGGTTTTGATATTGTTTTTTACTTGTTGCAGGTTCCTATAAAGACATTAAGCATAATTTTTATGGCATCTATTTTCCCTATAATTTGTTCTTGTATGATGGAAGAGGGATGGTTAAACTTTCTTTGTACAGTTACTTTGTGTTTGGTATTTTCTTTTCTTTTGGTTTTCTTTGTAGGTTTAAATAGAGCAATGCGTTGTAAAATTCTAAATAAGATTTGTGGTTATCTCCGTATTGAAAAACAATTTAGCTGAAATATAGCATGATGCAGTATAAATATACTTTTCTTCTTCCTGCTTATAAGCCTGATTTCTTGCGAGAGGCTTTGGAGAGTATTAAAGCGCAGACCTATTCCGACTTTAAGGTTATTGTTAGCGATGATTGCTCACCTTATAATCTTGTGGAAATATATAATTCTGTGTGTGGAAAAGATGTACGCTTTGAATATCGCAGAAATACAGTTAATATAGGTGCAAAAAACTTAGTGTCTCATTGGAATTTATTGCTTGGTTTGTGTCAGACTGAATTTATAATAATGGCTAGTGATGATGATGTTTACAAATCTGAATTTCTAGGAGAGATTGATAAATTAGTCCAAAAATATCCCAAGGTGGATTTGTTTAGAGCTATGGTTCGTTCGATAGATGCCAAGAGTGTTGAGTTTGAACGTGAGAGTTCTTCGTGTGCGTACCTTGACTCTTTGCAGTTCGTCAAACGAATGTATGGCAATGATTTTATTCCTTGTGAGGCAAACTATATTTATCGAACCAAAGTTTTGAAAGAAAAGGGTGGATTTGTAGAATTTCCCAAGGCTTGGTTTTCTGATGATGCAACCCATATAATGATGTCCCAAAATGGTTGTTGTGAAACTGATAGCGTATTGTTTGGATTTAGAAAATCTGATTTGAGTATTTCGGGGAAAAGGTATGTGCCAGAAGTATGTACAGCAAAAGTTAAAGCTTCAATTGCCTTTTACCATTGGATGAACCATTATACGTTGCGACATTTTGAAAAAACAAACATACAGAAACAGAACCTTGTTGAAAGTTATAAGGCAAAAGTAATTCGTAACATTCAAGATTATGTATATTATTGCCCATTTGTTGATTTTCTGAAATGCTTACTTTTATGTCCGAAATCACTGGGAATGAATCGTTTTCGAATGTTTGCACATTGGATGAGAATACATATATAATCTATTATGTATAAAAATAATCGTAAAAGCAACATCGAGTTGCTGCGCTGCTTCGCGATGCTCTGCATCATCGTCTATCACCTGTGTCTGTTTGCCTTGGGAGGGGTGCCCACGGATACCCGCCTCTACCAGGCTCTCCAGATACCCCTGCACATCGGTGTGCCCCTGTTCGTACTCATCAGCGGCTACTTCGGCATCCGCTTTTCTCTGCGAGGACTCATGCGTCTCTGTTCCAAGGGATACGTCTATTTCGTGCCCCTTGCCGTCATCCCCATGCTGGTGACTCACAATTATGGGGGGGCGAAGGATTTGTTGAGGAGCATCTTCATATTCGGGTTTGATGCCCAGTGGTATCTCAACACCTATCTTTATCTCTTTCTCTTCTCGCCGGTCATCAACAAGTATCTCGACCCAGTCACCCGTGTGCAGCGCATCTACCTGTTGGCGATACTGGCGTTTATGAGCATCTACATCGGTAATGTCACCGAGGGCGACGTGAGCCTGGTGGAAGGCAAGAACCTCACCAACTTCCTGTTGCTCTATACGATAGGCAATACCATCCGCCACTGCCAGCCACGCATCAACTCCTGCAGGATGAGCATGCTCGTAGGCACCTGCCTACTCTTCAACCTGCTGTTGGTCGTCGGCTTCATGTATGTGCCTTTCCTCGCTGGCAAAATCTGGAAATACTCCTATGCCTACGACAGCCCCGTTATCATGGTCAATAGCATCTGGGTATTTGCCATCTTCAGCAAGATACAATTGCAGTCGCGGTTTGTCAACTGGCTGGGGAGCGGAGTCTTCGCCTGCTATCTGTTGCAGTGCCCCTCCGTTGTGTGGAAGAACCTGTTTGAACACCCCGTGCAGCAGTTATACGCCTTGTTCCCGCACCCTTGCGCCATAATTCCGATAATGATAGTTTACGCAGCCGTAGCCATGATCGTCATGGCGAGCTTCGACAAGATGTTCAACCCGCTATGGAACCGCTTGGTGGCGTTTGCAGACAAGTATGACGAGAAGTGGAACACAAAACAAATCAGATGAAACGTATATGACCCCAATCATGTCAAGAATCATGGATTCCGTAAAGCGTCGTTATGACCGCTATGTGCTCATCCCCCGGGCGCATGGTCAGTTCCGGGATATCCACATCCTCAACTCCATAGACTCCATCCGGTACATCATAGACCACCGCTGTTCCGTAAGCAGGTTTGGCGATGGCGAGATAGTCATGTATTTCGGGGGGGGTATTCTGGCTACCAGGGTGCTGACGCCCTGTTGGCGATGCGACTCCGCCAGGTACTGACGGCTGACGACGCCCCCAATCATGTGGTGGGCTTGCCCTTGCCACTGAAGAAAACCGGGAATCTGCGTCCCTCGTCCAGAGAGTTTTGGGATTATTTCACCTTGCGGAAAGGAACGGTGCTTTTGCCGTGCCTTTCTCCAAGCAGGACGTATGTGGATACCCAGCTTTCCCGGTTTTACATCATTTATAGTGACAAGGCAAACAGCAAGCGGCAGCTCCAGTTGCTTCGGCAGATATGGAACGACCGTGACATCGTCATCGTGGAGGGTGCGCAGAGCCGAACAGGAATAGGCAACGACCTCTACGACAACGCCCGCAGTATAGGGCGGGTCATCGGCTATGCCACGGATGCCTTCTCGCACTACGACGAGATGCTGGAGGCTGTCACCAAGAACATTCCGAAAGACAAGCTGATATTGCTCTCTTACGGCCCGACGGCGACCATCCTTGCCTACGACTTGGCAAAGCTGGGCTACCAGGCCATCGACATCGGACATCTCGACATCGAATATGAATGGTTCAGGCAAGGGGCGACCGACAATGTAGCGATACAAGGAAAATTTACCAACGAGGCCAAGGGAGGGCGTAGCGTGTCGGGGTGCGACGACTTGTCGTACAGAAAACAGATTATTTGTGACATTACGCAGTCCTGAGGCGTAACTGTCGATTTATGTATATATTCAACTTACTCAAGTCACTTTATTTCAACTTCCGCTACCTCCCCTTCCGTCAGGCGATATACATGCCTGTTTGGATAACGGACAACTTCAAGGTGAGGGGGCTGCGTAGAGGGATGCTGGTGCTGTACCAGCCCTATCGCAAGAGCGTGTTCCTGGGCGACTGCGGAAGCCCGGGGCTGCAGGAGATGAAGGGCGGATTGTTTTTCTCCGCCCGTTCCCGGCTCATCCTCCATGGTTTCACGGTCGTGGCACAGGGATCGGTACTGAGGATGGACGAGGATGCGACCATCGAGATAGGCAGGAACTTCTTCTGCAACAAGAACTGCTTCTTCCGTTCCTCCAGCAAGATAACGTTTGGCGAGGACTGCCTGTTGGGATGGAATGTGCAAATCAACACTTCCGATGGACATGTGGTATCGCATGATGGGGTCAGGAAGCCATCAGAATTGCCTGTGGCCATAGGTAATCATGTTTGGCTAACCGCCAATACGATAGTGACCAAGGGCGTGTCTATTGCTGACGGTTGCATCATAGCGCAAGGAGCAGTTGTAACCAAGTCGGTGGATGAACCTAACACCTTATCTGGGGGGGGTGAGTTCCAAAGTGCTGGCCACCAACGTAAAATGGGAAAGATGACAACAGTTTCGATTATTATTCCGATATACAACACAGGTGACAAGCTGCAGCGTTGTCTGCGGAGTGTCTCCGCCCAGACCTACAAGGACTTCGAGTGCCTGATGGTCGATGACGGCAGCACCGACCAGTCTCCTTCGGTGATAGACCAGTTCGCCCGGGAGGATGCCCGCTTCAAGGCTGTGCATAAGAAAAACGGGGGAGTCAGTTCCGCCCGCAACGAAGGTTTGGAGAGGGCGAACGGGCAATGGGTCGTCTTCCTCGACAGCGACGACATACTCAAGCCCAACCATTTGGAGGCTCTTCTGGCAGCCGCCGTCGATGGCGTGGATGTCGTGTTCACAGGCTTTGAGCAGATGGTTGCCGACAACAGGATGGCGGAAGGCCACCGATATGAGCGTGGGGTATATGCGGGCAAGGAGGGCATCGCCAGATTCCTGGGGGAGACGGCGGCATTGAACTACATGATACCTTGGGACAGGATGTACCGCCGCAAGGTGACAGAAGACGGTGGCGTGCGCTTCGACACCAAACTGTCACTGTCCGAAGACCGGCTGTTCTGCTACCACTATCTGTTGCATGCGCATGGCATCGCCACCATCCCGGAGATAACGTACGTCCACGATGCCTCCGACAAGAACTCGCTCTCCTATCGCTTCTATCCGTTCGAGGTCAACGCCTACAAGCACGATGTCTTCGTGGATGTTACGGGCAAGCTGCTGTCGCAATATCCGTTCTCCGACCATGCCGTCTTCCTGTTGTGGAAATACACCTGGGACCTGATGGCTCTGTCCTTGTCTTCGCTCTATGATGCCAAGAAGAACATCTTTGCGGTGTCCAGACGGCAGAAGGACTTCTTCCGGACGCATTTCGGATGGAAACTGTACGACATGGTGAGGAACACATCGGAGGTCATCGACTTCTCCAAGGACAAGACTTTCCAGATGGCGACCCAAGGGCGTTTCTTGCAGTGGAACATTGTGAAGACAATTCGTTACATCAAATACAAACTTCATATCTCAAGATAGATGAAAACTCAGATAATATATACTTTGATCAGTTCTGAAAAGGATTTTTTTCTGGAGGAGCTGTGGGTGTCGCTGTATTC
>CAVGEN010000132.1:0-7166 GCA_963628185.1 Waltera intestinalis
AACAAGATAGAGAGCGAGCGGGAGAAAGCCGTGGCTTACCACGACACCGTGGCTCCGAAGATGGAGGAAATCCGCTATCAGATAGACAAGCTGGAGCTGCTTGTGGCAGATGAGCTTTGGACATTGCCGAAGTATCGCGAACTGCTGTTCATCAGATAAAGAAAACACGAAAAACTCTTTCGGACATACTGGAAATGTATGAACGAAAGAGTTTTTCGTTTGGATACAGTCCTTTTGTTCCCTTATGAATGTGGACTTTCTGATTTGTATCTTTTTATATATTCTGACGGTACTTCCCCATATTCCTCCTTGAAACAGTTTCTGAAGTATGGCATATCTACAAAGCCACTTTCATATGCGGCTTCAGATATGTTTTTGCCATTTTCTAACATAAGCCGAAGACTATGGTCAAGTCTTATTTTACGAATATATTCATTGCCCGAAACTCCTGTCAAAGCCTTCATCTTACGATATAAGGTAGAGAGACTGATTTTAAGTTGTTCTGCCAAAAAGTTTAAGCTGAGTTTGTCGGAAGCAATATTCTCGAAGATGATTTCATTTATCTTGTTGATGAATTGTTGGTCTAGGAAGCTCAATTCAGCTTTTTCTTTTCCTTCGTTGGCAGTGTCATTTTCTTTTGCAGCCGAGGTAGTTATCTTTTGCAGGATGAAGTCTGCTGTTCGTTTTTGAGCTGTCAGCAGATTGGCAATTCTACTCTTGAGCATAGTCATGGAGAAAGGCTTGGTGATAAATGAGGTTGCCCCATAGTCATAGCTTTTCTGGCGTTCTTGCATTTCTGTTTTTGCAGTTAAGATAATTATCGGAATATGGCTCGTGCGGATGTCCTTTTTCAATAGATGTGTCATTGTCAGACCATCCATGCTTGGCATCATAATGTCACAAATGATGATTTCAGGAATCCTTTCTTTAGCCAATTCCAATCCGGTTTCTCCATTTTTTGCTTGTAAAATATGGTAACTCTTTTGTAGAGCATGGGCAATATAATCATTGATGTCCGTATGGTCTTCCACAATGAGCACAGTAGGATGCCTATCGTTTGAATCGGGATATGCTTTTTTCTCATCCGTTTCCTTTGCATCTTCAGATCTGTCTTCCCCCAAAGCAGTTTTTCCCATACAGCCTTCGTTTTCTTGGTGCAATGCCTCTTCATATGTTTCTGCGTTATCTAGAAGAAGAACGAAGGTGGTGCCAACTCCAATTTTGCTCTCAACGTTGATTTCTATCTTGTGCTGTTCGCATAGTTTTTTCACCAATGCCAAACCGATTCCTGTTCCGGAAGCTTGATGTGCACCGTTCACTTGATAATATCTTTCAAAAATCCTAGGCAAGGCATCTGCGTCTATTCCACATCCTGTATCCCATATTTTGATACAAGAATATTGCTTGCCATTTCTTACCAGTTGGTTCAGCGAGAGGCCGATGCTTCCCTGTGTGGTGTATTTTGCAGCGTTATTGAGCAGATTGGATAAGATGCTCTTGATTACGTTCTTGTCGTAATATATAAAAGGTGAAGTATCTTCGATGTCTGTGATGTAGGTGATTGCTGTGTTTTGATTGGCAACCTTGAATGTTTCGATGATTTTTTTCACGGTGTCTGCTATGCTGCTTTTGCATACGACGAGCTGTTGGTTGTTGGCTTCTACTTTTCTGAATTCGAGTATGCGATTTATTAGTTCCATAAGTCGCTGTGAGTTCCGGTGGATGATGCCAAGTTTGTATCTATCTTCTTTGGAAAGCGTTTTGCTTTGTTGTAATTCCTCCAATGGGCTGTATATGAGAGTCAAAGGAGTCCTTAACTCATGTGTGATGTTTGTAAAGAAATGTAAGCGTTCTTTATTGTTTTCTTGTTCGACAATGTTTTTCTTACGCTCAAGCTCCAAATCGCTTTTGATGCGTAGATGGTGTTTATATCTACGAAAATAGAGGTAAATGCAGCATCCGATAGAGAGAATGTATATGATTCTGGCATACCAAGTCCACCACCAAGGTTGGGAGATGATGATGGTGATAGAGTTGGTGGATGCAGAGTCCCAACTTTGGCCATGAAGGCGTGCCCTTACTCTGATGATATATTTCCCAGGTGCAAGGCTTCTAAAGGTGATGGTATTTTCATCTGTCAAGGTCCAGCTATCTACTAGATTATCCACTTGATAGCTGTAATCTACTAATTTGCTTTCAGCCTTGTTGCCTACGGAGAATGTGACACGAATGTCATTTTGATGGTAATCAAGGTGATAAGCCTGATCTTTTCCTAGCTCTGGTAGCTGCTCACTCATTTGCTCTACAGTAGCGTTGAGCACCGTGCATCGTGTGAAATGCAAGGGGGAGGTTCTTTTCTTCTTAGTCAAGTCTCTTGTATTGACCATGATAATGCCATCTATGGATGTGATGTAAGCCATCCCTAATGGTTGCATTGTCAATCCTCCTGTGAAGTTGTTGGTAGGAATGCCATCGTTTTGGTCGAAATTGGAAAACAGATGAGTCTTCATGTTGAGAAAGGACAATCCATTGTTGGTGCTCACCCAAACATGGCCTTTTTGGTCTTCCCAAATAGATCTGATAAATGGATCTTTTAGTCCTTGCTGATTATTGTAGTGGGTGATACGGAAAGAATCTGGCGTCTGGGTAACCAAGCCTATGCCTTCGGAAGTGGCGAGCCAAATGCGATTGTGGGAACCATTGCGCATGTGCATCACCGAGTTGGAGAAGAATGATTTGCTCTGTGTTAAATGGGTGGCAAGACGCTGTGCCTTGTTAAATACATAGATGCCATTTTCCATAGTGCCTATCCATATATATCCTCTGGCATCTGTTCTGATGCAGTTGGTCACTTGGTTGGCCAATACTTTGTTTAGTTTATGCTCGTATGCTATTTTTCCGTTTCTTATGCTGTAGATGCCATTGAAGCTAGCTATCCATATTGTGTTTTTTCTATCTTTGTAAAAGGTTATGGCAGGTACATTCTTCCCATTATATTGTATTTCTGCGGTCTTGCCTGTGGCTATGTCAAAACGTAACAGTTTGCCGAAGATGGAAAGAAGAATATGCTGGTTGTCTTCTTTTTGCAAAGATAGCACCTTGCCACTCAGATTATGGTAGTTGATAGAATATGTACGCTTCAATTGGTTGTTCTCGAGTAAGTACAGGGCATTGATGCCTCCAGCCCAAATGGTCTTGCCATCTGAGATGATGCTGCAGGTGTTTTTGTCTAAGATGTTGGTGAACGCAGAGCGAGTCTTGCCAGCCAGGTAGATTCCTGCAGATTGGGTTCCTATCCATAGGTTCTTGTAATTGTCTAGGTAAAGGCAAGATGTTCTGTCTGTTTCTAGCGTCTCAACAACGCTGAGATTGCTAGAATTAATCTTCTTGATACAAGTGTCCGTAGCAATTAGCTTGAAATTTCCATTAGAGACAATGTCGTGTACGATGCAGGTGCCAATGGCATTTATGTATTTCAGCTTGCGGGTACGAGTGTTGAGCAGTCGTAGTCCAAAGTTGGAGGCGATCCAGATGTTTTGCCTGTTGTCGGTACGAAGCTGATAGATAATTTCCTTGTTGATGGGATTCTTATCTTCTATCATTTGCACTTCTTTCTTACTTTTGATGTCTATAGCTTTCAAACCTTGGTAATAGCTGGCGATGATGAGCTTGCCATTAAAGTCATCAGCGATAGTTCGGTAAGAGTCTTTGTACTTGTTGGAGAGAAACAGGGCATATTTGCCGCTCTGGTAGTTGTAGTGTACGATTTTGTCATGACTGGCAAACCAGATGCCACCATCTGCTGCTGGAGAGATGGACATCACGTTTCCTATGATGATTTGATGAGGAGTGGCATTAGTGATAGCACCATTGTCTTCATTGATAAGATAGATGCCCAATCCTTTTACGCCAATCCAAATCTGGTGATGTTTGGCATCGCGGTATAGGGCGGTGATGTAGTTGCTTTTCAATACAGAATTATGTGATTTGTAGATGGTGAAATGATAACCATCAAAGCAGTTGAGCCCCGATTCTGTGGCAATCCAGATTCGCCCCTTGGAATCTTGCACGATGCCATGGATTACATTATTTGATAGTCCATTGCTCACGTCGTAATGCTGGGTGGCTACCTGTTGTGCTTTGCTTGGTAAAGCAATGATCAAGAAGGCTAAGAGTTTTAAGATGTATTGTTTCATATGGGGTTGTTTTTTGCAAAGTTACAGCTTTTCTAAGAAAATCCCAAATAAAACTTGGAAAAAGAGGGATGGAAAATCTGTCAAAGGGGAGGACAAATGATGCAACAAACGATTTGCCCTCCATGATGACAGGCATTTATGATTTCTGTTGTTTACTTTTCTTGTTATTTTTGCAGCGCAAGTCGGTTATTGGCGCAACAGTGAAAGTGAAAGGACAGAAGACGGGAACCATTACCGATCTTGATGGGCATTTTACAATAGTGGAGCCAATGTCTCAACCTTTTGAGGAAAATCATTTTCTAAAAAAGAAATCTATGGAGAAAAGAGCAAAGGATTCTAACAAATGGAAATAACATAAATATCGATTTATATGAAGAACTTCAAGACAATTTTTCTCGTGGCTGTTCTCAGTCTATGTATGTCTATGTCTGTTTTGGCGCAACGTGAAACTCAGACCATCAATGATAACTGGGAGTTCAGAAAAGCCAACGACCAGCAGTGGACATCTGTGCATCTTCCCCACACATACAATCTCGATGCCTATCTAGGCAAGAGCTATTATCAGGGAAAGGCAGAGTATCGTCGTATACTCACCTTGCCGGAGGTCAAGCCAGGCTATCGCTATTTCCTGAAAGTTGATGCAGCCAGCAAGGCTGCGTCAGTGAAAGTGAATGGCCGGAAAGTGGGAGACCATGCCGGTGGATACACAGCATTCACCTTTGATATTACAGATTGTGTGAAGACAGAAAATACAATTGAAATAACTGTAGACAATGGCAGACAAGACATTTGTCCCATTTCTGCCGACTTCACCTTTTGGGGCGGAATCTACCGGGATGTGTGGCTTGTCTCTACTCCAGACGTTCATTTCAATATGCTCAATATGGGGAGTGATGGAATCTTTGTTTCTACTCCCCTCGTAAACGAAAAGCAAGGCACCGTGAAGGTGGTGAGCGAAGTGACCAACGATGGACAGAAAACTTCGAGCATCGAAGTGCAGAATGAGCTTTTTTCGCCTGAGGGTAAGCTTTTGCAAACTTTCAGAAAGACAATGGTGTTGAAGGCTGGAGAGACGAAACGAACGGAATCCCTTTCCAAAGTTATCCCTAATCCTGAACTATGGACTCCTGAAACACCCGTCTTATATAAGGTGGTTACTTCGATAGTAGATAAGAAGGCTGGAAAACTCATCGACGAGAAAACACATCATGTAGGGTTGCGTTGGTTTGCTTTTGATGGCGAAACGGGGTTTCGGCTAAATGGCAAGCCTTACAAACTCAGAGGCTTCAATCGGCATCAAGACCAAGCTCCCGTAGGGGTGGCTCTGCCAGATGAGGCTCATCGCCGTGACATTAGGGTGATGAAAGATATGGGAAGCAATTTCATCCGAATTTCCCATTTCCCACAAGATGACGCTTTGCTGGAGGCTTGCGACGAACTGGGCATGCTGGCTTGGGAGGAAATACCTATCGTCAACATCGTACCCGACACGCCAGGCTATGCGGATAATTGCGAGCGCAACTTGAGGGAGATGATTCGCCAGCATTACAATCATCCTAGCATCATCAACTGGGGCTACATGAACGAGATTTTACTTGTCACTCCTCGCCCTGGCACCAAGGAATGGCCTATATACAAAGAGCGCACTGTAGCATTGGCGCAAAGATTGGAAAGGGTGCTGAAGGAGGAAGATTCTACAAGAAAGAGCGTGATGGCTTATAATATGACCAATGCTTACAACGAGATAGGATTGAACCTCGTGGATGTGGTAGGGTGGAATCTTTATCATGGATGGTACGAGGGCGAGCTGGACGGGTTTGACCGTTGGTGCGAGGACCAGCACCAGCGCTATCCTAAGCAGCCGATGATAATCTCTGAATGGGGGGCTGGAAGCGACCGGCGCTTGCATTCTTACAAGGCTCGTCCTTTTGATTTCAGTATTGAGTATCAGCAAAAATATATTGAGCACTATTTGCCATTCATAGAGAGCAAGCCTTGGATTAGCGGTTGTACCTATTGGAATTTCATCGACTTTAATGTCGCTGCACGCCAGGAGTCTATGCCAAGGGTAAACAACAAGGGGGCTGCTTACAACGACCGTACTTTGAAAGATGTGGGCTATTACTTTAAGGCTATGTGGCGCAAGGATGTGCCTGTGGTGCATATTGCCAGCCGAGACTGGGCTGTTAGGACTGGAAAAGCCAATGCTCCTCAGCGCATCAAGGTCTATTCGAATATGCCGGAAGTAGAACTTTTCGTGAATGGTAAGAGCCTTGGCAAAAAACAAGTGGATAACTGTTTCGCAAACTTCGATGTCGTACTACCTTTTGGAAGTTCGGTTTTGGAGGCCAAAGGCTTGGGAGAAACTCGGATGAATGATGTATGCAGGGCAAAGGGAGGCAACGTTGAGGATGTGATGGATATTCAATATAATCCGCTGCCAGATTTATCCAAGGGTGAGGAACTTGCAATCAACGTGGGCAGCAATTGCCATTTTATCTCCTCGCTGAGCAATCTCACTTGGTTGCCAGACCAAGCATACCAACCTGGTTCTTGGGGGTATGTGGCGGAAAATAGTCAAAACCACGACGATGATGGTGGCGGAAAGTTGAGTAAGGAACGCAGCACGACTTCTGAAATTGAGAATACGATAGACGGGCCGATTTATCAGACCTGGCGTGAAGGTGACTTATTATATAGGATAGATGCACCGAAAGGCGAATATGAGGTTGAACTATTGATGGCAGATGTGTCGAAGCCATCTTCGCAGTTGCCGAATCTCTTGGCAAGAAGTAATTCTGAGAAAGCATCCACGGATGCGAGATTTGATGTCATCATCAATGGCAGGATGAAAGAGAGCGACTTCACACCAGCAGACGGATATCATTATCGTACAGCTTTCAAGCGTAGATACTTTGTCCTGAATGATGAAGCGAGCATAACCATCCAGTTGAAGTCTAAACAGGGAAA
>CAVGEN010000133.1:0-6995 GCA_963628185.1 Waltera intestinalis
CGGCATACACGATGTGGCGGCTCACCGAGTTGTAGCCCTTCGCCCCGTTGGTCACCTCCCACGGGTCCACCTCCGCGTCCTCATTGTTCTGCACCATGCGCTCCACGGTGCCGTCGAGGTGGATGAGGTCGGTGTAGCCCACTTGCTTCCATCCCCGTCCGCCCTTGCTCACGGGGTCGGTGTGCCAGTGGCGTATCTCTGCCGACGTGACGTCACGGCCTTCGGGAGTGGCGGTGCCGTGGATCACGAGATATTTCATCTGTGCCATGGCTTATGCTGTGGGTTTGGTGTAGGCACTCATCATTACCGCTCCTGCATCTTCCTTCTTAGGCATGCAGATGAAGTAATGGCGGAAGTTTATCTTGTTGCGCTGGTACTCGGGGTCGGTATTTGCCTCGGAGTAGTACATCTTGGTGGAGCCGGTGGCCTTAAACACACGGGGAGTGTAGAAAGCAAACGAGCACTGATACTCGCCTGTTCCTGCCGTGGTGTCGAGGTCTTTCTTTGCGCCTGCCGTGGTGTACACGGGGTTGCAGCCATACTCATAGATGTCAAATCCGTAGAGCTTGCCCACGGTGCCTTCGTTGCGGTTGATGTTGTATTGCTCACGGAATGTCTGGTCGGTAAGCAGGAGGTCGTTCACGTGGTCGGGGCAGAGCACCAGTCTGCGGTTCTCGGCAGGCACCTTGAGGTTGTCGAGCGCACGCTTCAACTCCACGAGGTCTTTCACCTGCAGTCTGTGGCGACCGGTGTCGTCCGCTTCGCCGGTGGTCTTCAGCACTGGGGTCTTGTCGCTGTTGGCCTTGGCGCACAGTGCGTGGGCTGCCATGGCGAATTTCTTGTCGTTGATGGCGTTAGCGTGGCTTTCCTTTACACGTGCCATCTTGTCGTAGGTGATGGCGTAGAGTTCGTCATCGGTTACGGGGGTTACCTTGGTCTGAAACTTGTGCAACTTGATGGCGATGTCCTTGTCATCGAGTGCCTGCAGGGGGATGGGATATGTGGTATTGTCCACCAGCACATCAGGGTCCACACCTACGTCCACAAGGTGTATCACGTCGTTGTTTACGATGGAGCTGTTGTCGGGCACGCCGTCGAGCCATGTTCCGGCAAGATAGGCGCGGAGCGACTTCACAAGCTCGCCTGTCCAGATCTCACTGTACACACCGGCTCTCGCAGCGCCTTTCGGCATTGCGCTTCCCGTTACGAGGGCAAGGCCGTTCAGGGCCACTGCGCCAATCCACGGCTGGATGCCGAGCATCACAGACAACATCATTCCCACTACACAGTTGAACACAACTGCCAAAAGGGTCTTCATGATTGCTTTCTTCATTTTGTTTGTCGTTTTATAAGGGGTTACACTTAGATTTCGCAGTCCATGCCATATTCGGCTTTGTAGAGTTTCTTGTACTCGTCGGGCTTCGATGCCTTCAGGGTCTCCACTTCGTCGGCTGGCACTTCCGAGAGTTTCTTGTAGGTGGCTGTCTCGGGCGATGCGCCTGACGGCTTGCCGAGCACGTTGCTGAGCTTCACCTGGGGCGACATGGCGGCGAAGGTTTCCTTCAGCTCTTCCACGCCGATCTTCTTGCCGAGGTTCACAAACTGTTCTTTCTTGTCGGCGTTGATGCGCTTCTCGCTGACGGCCTGCTCCACCACGGCGGTGATATTGGCAAGGGTCAGTTTCTCGGCTTCCTTTTTTAGGGTTGCCACTTCGCTCTCGGCTTTCTTCAACTCAGTGAGCTTGGCGCTCACGGCAGCTTCGTCAGCCGTCTCCGGCATGCCCAGCTGCAGGGCGATGGTCTTCAATTCCATTTGTTTTGCTTTTGGTTTGTTATTGTTTCTCAGCAGGGGCAATGGGTTTGCACCGTCCTTGCCGAGGGTGATTGTCTTTCCGTCTTTGCGCAATACGATGGCGTCATCATTGGCGCCAATGTCCACCAGACTCACTTCAAACAGTTTGCTCTTGGTAATGGTCGGGGCGGTCTGACCTTCCGTCAGGTGCTCGGGTTCTTCGCTCAGTTCCAGCACGTCGAGTCCGGCACTGACCATGCGGATGCTGCCCACCTCAAACTGTTTCTTCAACTGTCTGGAGAGTTCGGTGGCTTCGTCAAACACCAGTTCACCCGTTACCTCGTCGTTCTCCACCTTCACGTCTTTTACATAGCCTACCACGTTGCCGCGCTCGTGCATATACAGCAACACGGGGTTGCGCTCATACTGCGCCGTATCCATGCCTTCGGTCAGCACGCGTGAGCCGTAACTGTTCAGGCTGTTGTTGGATATTCGTACTCGTTTTGTCTTGCTCATATCGTTTCGATGAACGCTCCATTTGTGGGCGTTTCACGGTGCAATATTACGGGGTAATTCGCTGACCTCCAAAAAAGTGTGCAATGGTTGCACACTTCTATGAAACCATTGCACACTTTTTTGGCAAACCCACGAAAACACATCACTTTTGCACCAAGATTGGGGCGCAGTATGCCCTGACGTAACAAGCATAAAAACCTTATCGTATATGACAAAGGCTGACATTGAAAAGAAGAAATCATTGGCGCGTACACTCTACCTCTCTGGGTTGGAACAGCAGGAGATTGCAGACAAAGTGGAGGTCTCACGTGTTACCATCTCCAAATGGTGTACCGCCGAGGGATGGAAGGAGGCACGGGCGGCAAAGAGCGTAACCCGCCCCGAACTGGTCAACAAACTGCTCCTCACCATCGACACACTTATCACGCAGGTTAATTCATCTGGCGATCCGGAACTCATGGCTGGGCTTGGCGACAAACTGGCGAAGCTCTCGTCGGTCATCGAGAAGCTCGACAAGAAGGCTAACGTGGTGGATGCCATTGAGGTATTCATGGCGTTCTCCAAGTGGTTGGAATACCGCTCGCAGACTGACCCCGACGTTACTCCCGAACTGATGCGCACCATCAACAAGTTCCAGGATTTGTACATCACCGAGCAGATGGGTATAAAGTAAGGGAGGCGGCGTATGGCAACAGTAGCGGAAAAGAAAGAGGCTTACGACCGTTGGCGGGAGCGGTGCAAGGAGGTACAGGCCATTACGGATGTGTCGTTGCTCAAACCCGAAACGGCGGTAGAGAAGGACAGGCGCAAGAAAAGGCTGCTCTCCAACTATGCGGCGTTCTGCGAGTATTATTTCCCCCACTTCTTGCAGTTGCGCGACAAGGCCACGGGCGAGGTCATCCGAACCATTCACAATGCGCCGTTCCATAATCAGGCGGCGCAGAAGGTCAAGAGCACGTCTAACCTGAAAGCGGTTTTCATGTGGCCGCGAGGTCATGCCAAGTCCACCCATTTTGATGTATTCATGCCGCTCTGGTTGATGTTTCAGCCGAAGCGGCTCATCAATTTCATGGTGGTCGTGGGCAAGTCCGAGGATTCGGCTGACCGTCTCCTTGGAGACATTCAGGCGGAGCTGGAGTTCAACCAGCGCATCATTGCCGACTTCGGGCAGCAGAAACCTGCCAACGGCAGCTGGCAGGACGGTGAGTTCAAGGCGGCGTGTGGGGTCAAGTTTCTGGCGTGTGGCCGTGGGCAGTCGCCGCGTGGCCTGCGCGACCGTGAGGCTCGTCCTGACTATATTGTCATCGACGACTTGGATGACGACCAGCTTTGCCGCAATGAGAAACTGGTGCACGACCTCACGGACTGGGTGAAGGAGGCTCTCTTTGGCGCGCTCGACGTAGGGCGTGGACGTTTCATCATGGTGGGCAACCTCATCAGCAAGACTTCCGTGCTCTTCAATATTGCATACACCAAAGGGGTGTTCTTGTCAAAGATACAGGCGGTTGACCGCGATGGCAACCCGGTGTGGAAGGAGAAGTGGACTAAGGAGGAGGCACAGGCTTACCGCGATTTTGTGGGCTACCGGGCTTGGGAGAAGGAGATGATGCACAACCCTATCAACGACGGTACCATCTTCCGGGCAGAGTGGATTCGCTTCAAGAAGGCGTTGCCGCTGAAGCGCTACGACCAGCTGGTGTGCTATACCGACCCGTCGTTCAAGTCGTCCACAGCCAACGACTACAAGGCTTCACGCTTATGGGGCAAGATTGGCACGGAACTGCACCTCATCGACTGTTATGTCCGGCAAGACACCGTTACGGGTATGGTGCGTTGGCTCTACAATCTGTACGAGTCGCTGCCTGAAGATGTGGCCGTGTCGTTCTTCATGGAGGCTAACTTTCTCCAGGACATCATCCTCGACGAGTTTACCGAAGAGGGCAATCGGCGTGGCTATCAGTTGCCCATCATGCCCGACAAGCGCAAGAAGCCGGAGAAGCTACAGCGCATCGAGGCGGTCAGCCCATTGTGGGAGCGTGGCTTCGTGTTCTATAATGAGCGACTGAAAGGCACGCCCGACATGGATGTGGGCATCGAGCAGACGCTTGCACTCGAGCGTGGTAGCCGTGTGCATGATGATGCACCCGATGCCGACGAGGGGGCTATCTACATCCTTCAGAAGAACACTCGGCAAACAACATACAAACCGCGGTTCGGCAAACGCCCAACCGCCAAAAACTCATGGTAACTATGTTTATTCAAGACGAAGACTACAAAGTGGTCATTGGCGACTCTGCGCTGAAGGTTATCTCGCAGGTCAGCGAAACGGTGCGTACCAATGCCGAGGAGGAGGCTATCGAGGAAATATCGGGCTACCTCCGACCGAAATATGATTGCTCATCCGTATTCTCTGCCGAGGGTGACGAGCGCAACCATCTCGTCATCATGTACACTTGCGACATCGCACTCTATCACATGAGCGCAGCCATGCCGCAGAAGATGGGTAGCGAGATACGCAAGGAGCGTTACGAACGTGCCGTCAAGTGGCTCGAAGGGGTACAGTCGGGAAAGATTGTACCCGACCTTCCGCTATTGCTCGATGCCGACGGCGAACCGGCTAATGGTTCGTTCTCTTATGGATGTCAACCCAAACTCAGACACAACTGGTAACACTATGACAAGAAGAAAGAACATATCGCGCTCCATGGCTGACCGTAAGCCTGAGCAACACATCATACGCACCAAGTATGGCGACTACAACCTCGCCAAGAATGCCGACCGCCGGAGGGTTACGCAGCTGGTGGCGAAAATCCAGCGCACCACAGAAGCGCTCACGCGCGCCGACATCCAGGATTGGCGCACGGCGTGGCAGTGGGCTATCAATGTGGACAGCCCCAACCGCCAGCGGCTCTACGACATCTACCGGGATGCAGACATCGACAACCATCTTTCGGGCTGCATCGAGCAGCGCAAGGGGTTCGTGCTCGCCAAGTCGTTCAAGATAGAGGATAAGAGTGGCAATGCACAGGACGACGCCATCCACTTCTTCAATCAGGCGTGGTTCAAGCAGCTCTTGCGCCATGCCCTCGACTCAGAATACTGGGGACACTCGCTCATTGAGCTGGGCGACCTCATCAAGGATGGCGATGGTTGCCCGTGCTATTCGGGCGTGCGCCTCATTCCTCGCAAGTATGTCATCCCGGAGTACGGACGGGTCATCACCGACCTTGGGCAGGACTGGCGAACGGGCATAGACTATCATGCTGCACCTTTCTCCGATTGGCTCATCGAGGCTGGACAACCCGACAGTCTCGGACTGTTGCTCAAGGCAGCCACGCAGACCATCCCAAAGAAGAACATGCTCGCATTTTGGGATACCTTCGGCGAGGTGTTCGGCATGCCTATGCGCATCGGACACACCACTGTGCGTGATGACAAGGAACTCTCCAAGATGGAGAAGATGATGCAGAACATGGGCACGGAGTTCTGGGCGCTCTTCCCCGAGGGTACGGAGATTGAGGTGGTGGAGAGCACCAAGGGTGATGCGTTCAACGTCTACGACCGACGGGTGGACCGTGCCAACTCGGAAATATCCAAGCTTATCATCGGGCAGACCATGACCATCGAGGACGGTTCGTCGCTTTCGCAGAGTCAGACGCATCTCGAAGTGTTCCAGAATCTGGTGGAGAGCGATGCGGATATGCTGGCTGACCTTGTCAACAACCAGCTCATACCACGCATGGTGAAGCACGGCTTTCCTCTTAAGGGGTTGCGCTTCGCTTGGGATGATGCGGTGGACTACACCCCGGAGCAGCAGGTGGCTTTCGAGACAATGATTGCCGACCGATATGAGGTTGATCCAAAATATTTTGCTGACAAGTACAATATGCCTGTGGGCGAACGGCGCAATCAGTCGCTCATGCCTATGCCGGATGATGGCGATGATCCTGACGGCAATGGAGACGGCAAGCAGAACGATGACGACAAAGACAAGCAAAAGAACGCCAAGCCTTTTTTCGACTAAGCCCCGACGACTACAAGGGGCTACACCAGCGTTATGCACACCTGTTGGAAGGTCAGACCATCACTCTCGGCAGGGAGGATGAGAAGAGGTTGCAACTCGGCAAACTGAAAAAGCGGTTCGAGGACATGATGTCGGCGCTCTATAGGCAAGAGGGGGCTAACCTCGACATCAGCATTCTTGCCAGCGACGAGGCGCAGGCTTTCATCAACACGCACGCCTCGGTGCTCGACTCGGGTTTTCAGCGTGTGCCGATGTCCGACACCATGCGCAGACGGCTTACCCGCTCCGACTATATCTTCTCGGGCATGAAGACGTTCCACGAACTTAACGAGGCGTTCCCGTCCTTGCTTGATGAGAACGGCGATAGAAAGCCGTTCGAACGCTTTTTGAACGACGTTCAGAAGATTGACTCTACCTACAACTCCAACTACCTTCGGGCGGAGTACAACTTCGTGCAGTCATCTGCCGAGATGGCTGCCAAGTGGGAGCGGTTCGCTGAGGACGGCGACCGCTACAATCTGCAGTACCGAACGGCTGGCGATGGCAAGGTGCGACCGGAGCACGCTGCGCTCAATGGCGTTACGCTTCCGCCGTCCGACCCTTTCTGGGAGGAGTACTATCCGCCCAACGGCTGGAACTGCCGATGCACGGTGGTGCAGGTGCG
>CAVGEN010000134.1:0-6813 GCA_963628185.1 Waltera intestinalis
AGTATGCTTTGGTTCTAATTATCATACTCAATAGAACCAACATTCTGCATTTTCGAGTCTCGATGATAAGATAAGGTTTGACCTCCCGAAAACGGAAAACTCTGCCGATGCAAAACCTCAAATCCGACGCCTTTGGAACGCAGGAAAGCCCTGCTTGGCATCAGAAAACAAAGACACGAAAATCATGCGGTTCGAGGTCTGTTTTCCTTGATTTGCACCAAAACCGCCTTGTTGTCTCCTTCGTTTGAGATATTTTCTAAAATTTTGGTGCAAGTTTGTTACGCGAAGGCTATGTTTTCGTAAAAGCGTATTGATAATCAAGTACTTGTGCGCTTGGAAAAACTTACAAAGTATCGTCGGCATCGAAGGCTATCGCCCTAATATTTTCCAGTTTTTCCATTTTTTTCAGATTTATATAAGTAAAAACGCATGCTTGTTCGTATTAACTGCATTAAAGGATAGCAAACACTTGTGTACGTACATGCGGCACCAGGAAAAGGAGGCTACTATTTGCGTACAAAAGTACGTCTTTTTTCTGAGAAAAGCGTACAAATCAAGGAAGCTCACTCTTTTTAGAATAAAATTTTAAGAGATATTATAATTTTAAAGGTCATATAAGTTAAACTAAAAAGCAGTTGTATGAAAAGAGAGAGAATTTACATGTTAGTATTGATGCTCTTCTTGCTTCTACCCAGTGCGATTGCACAAGAGTACAAGCGTTCCCTTCGGGGAGAGGTGATTGAGATGGGCACAGGGTATCCTATCATCGGTGCTACCGTCACGGTAAAAGGCACGAAGACGATGACGGTGACGGATTCCGATGGTATGTTCACATTGGATGATTGCAAGGAAGGTGCTCGATTGGTGATTTCTTACATCGGTATGAAAAACAGAGAGGTGGCAGCCACCGACCGTTTTATGCGCATTCCCCTCGAAGCTGACTCCAAGGCTATCGACGAGGTGGTGGTGACAGGTATCGTCAACCGTAAGGCGAGCAGTTTTACGGGTTCCATTTCTTCCTTCAATAATGAGAAGTTGAAGCAAGTGGGTAGTCAGAATGTCATCAAGAGTTTGGAAGTGCTGGAACCTTCCATGCTGAAAGTCACCAACTTGGGCGTAGGCTCCGACCCTAACAGTTTGCCATCTTTGGAATTGAATGGTACATCCAGTTTTCCGGATGTAACAGGTCAATACACAGGCAATCCAAACCAGCCTTTGTTTATCTTGAATGGTTTTGAGAGCGACCTACAGACCATCAACGACTTGGACATGAACTTGGTGAAGAGTGTCACCGTATTGAAGGATGCCTCTGCCAAGGCCATCTATGGTTCGAAGGCTTCCAATGGCGTTGTCATCGTAGAGACCAAGCGTCCAGAGGCTGGTAAGTTGCAAGTTTATTACAGTGGCGCCGTCTCTCTGGAAGTTCCTGACCTGACCAGTTACAACCTTTGCAACGCAAGGGAGAAATTGCAGGCTGAGGTGGCATCAGGACAGGTATATAACAATGCCTACCAGCCAGATGCACAAGTCACCGACAACACCATCTACAATGAACTCTACAAAGAGGTGTTGCGTGGCGTAGATACCTATTGGCTCTCTGCCCCATTGCGCACAGGTGTCGGCAACAAGCACACCCTTTCCATTGATGGTGGTACCGAGAACTACATCTATGGACTGAACCTTTCTTATAATAAGATTACTGGTGCGATGAAGAATTCCGACCGTGAGACCTTGAATGGTACGATGTCTATCGAATACCGTCTCAAGAACCTCAGCGTAAGAAATCAAGTCAGCATCAACTACAACAAGCAGAACAATCCATATCACGATTTCTCCACTTATGCCAACTTGAACCCTTATTGGCGCAAGTATGACACCGACGGCAATCCTGTCAAGGAATTCAAGAGCGTGCGTTCAGGTATCTACAACCCTCTTTGGGATGACCAATGGAAGGCATACGACAAGAGCAATTACACGGAGATAACAGACAACTTCGACTTGGACTGGACCATCTTGCAGGGTATGCGCTTGGTGGGTCGTTTCAATTTCACCAAGACCACAACCAATTCCGACAGTTTCCGTTCCCCTTACCTCACGGAGTTCAACAACTCCGACAAGGACGAGAAAGGTAGCTATACCAAGGGACAGGACAAGAACTTCACGATGGGCGGCGACTTGAACCTGAGTTATTCCCACGCCATCGCCGACAAGCACATTTTCTTCTATAACATCGGTACTTCCATGCAGATGAGCAACTACGACGATTACTCATTCACGGCATACGGATTCCCTGACGAGACCGACTTCCTCTATTTCGCCAAGGGCTACAAGACCGATGACAAGCCATCTGCTAGCGAAGGCAAAGAAAGAGAGTTGAGTTTCTTAGGTATTTTCAACTACTCTTACATGGATCGCTATCTCGTAGATGCCTCTATCCGCACCACAGGTTCGTCACAGTTTGGTCGTGACAAGCGTTGGGGTAACTTCTGGTCTGCCGGTTTGGGATGGAACGTTCACAACGAGCCGTTCATCGCCAACCACAAGATTGCCAAGATGATCAATCTCTTGAAGATTCGTGGTAGCTATGGTTACACAGGTTCACAGAACTTCAATTCTTACCAAGCCATCCCTACCTACCAATATTACTCTCGCTACTATTACGATGGCTCTATCGGAGCCTACTTGCAGGCATTCCCTAACACCAAGTTGCAGTGGCAGGAGAAGTTGGACACCAACTTGGGTATCGACATGACCCTCTGGAAGAAGTTGAACATCACCTTCAACTACTACAAGGCTACCACCAAGAACTCCATCGGACAGTTGACCGTAGCCCCTTCCATCGGTTTCACCTCCTACGCAGAGAATATCGGCGACATCGAGAACAAGGGATTCGACCTCAGTGCCAGCTACACCGTGTTCAATCAGCCATCCACTCGCTCGTACTTGACATTCAATTTCTCCATGGCGCACAACAAGAACGTCATCAAGAAGATTTCTGATGCGATGAAGAAGTACAACGAGACCTTGGATGCCCAGAAAGAGGGAACCGCCAACGTGGGTAGCTCTGCCAGTGTGCGCAATCAATATACTCGTCCTGCCGCTCGCTATGTGGAGGGACGTTCCATGACTGCCATCTGGGGAGTGAAGTCAGCTGGTATCGACCCATTGACAGGACAGGAAGTCTATATCCGTCCTAACGGCGAGAAGACCTTGGAGTGGAACGCTGCCGACCAACAAGTCATCGGCGACTCTCGTCCTGACCTCCACGGAACCTTCGGTTTCAACCTCCAGTATCGTGGTTTCTTGCTCAACGCCGTATTCAGTTACCAGTTGGGTGGCGACTACTACAACACCACCTTGGTAGATAAGGTGGAGAATGCCAACATATATAATAATGTGGATAGACGATACCTCTATGACAGATGGCTGAAGGCAGGAGACGTGTCTTACTTCAAGGACATCGCCAACTCGGAATACACCAAGCCGACCTCACGCTTCATCATGAAGAACAACCAGCTCATCATTTCCAGCATCAACGTGGGCTACAACTTCCGCGATTGGAAATTCATGAAGCGCATCGGTTTCAGTTCGCTCTTGGTACAGGCGTACCTCAACGACCTCGCCACCCTTTCGTCAGTGAAACAGGAAAGAGGTACCTCCTACCCTTTCACTCGCAATGTCAACCTCGGTGTCTCATTTAATTTCTAAGCATGATGATAAAAAACAAAATAGCAAGCATGGGCTTGGTGCTCATGAGTATCTCCCTCGTTTCTTGCAACGACTGGTTTGATGTCATTCCTCGTTCGTCTGTATATGAAGACGACCTCTATGCCAAGGAACAAGGTTTCCAAAGCACCTTGACTGGTCTTTACATCGCCATGGGAGAAGACAACATGTATGGCAAGGAGATGACCTTCGGCTTGAACGATGTGGTCAGCGGTCTCTATTACTTGCCAAAAATCAACAACAACTCCTATAAGTTTGCTGCACAATATAATTACGAGTATTCCTCTACCAAATCAACTATCACGGGCATCTGGAACGCAGCCTACAACGTGATAGCCAACGACAATGTGCTCTTGAAGGAAATCGGCTTGAAGCAAGACGTGGACAAGGAGAACACAGCCAACTATCAGTTGAGCGATAAGTTTGCATCGGCACATACTCGTGACATCATCGCAGGTGAGGCATTGGCGGTAAGAGCCTTGGTTCATCTCGACTTGCTCCGCCTCTATGGAGTCAACCCACAGGTGGATGCCAACAAGCCTTCCATCCCTTACGTCACTGCTTTGCAGAAGGAATACACTCCGCAGTCAACGACCTCGGAAGCCATCCAGAAAGTCATCACCGACTTGTTGCAAGCCGAGTCTCTGCTGAAGACCTCCGACCCTATCGTTGCGGGCAACCCAGCCATCAGCAATGACTACTACAAGAAGAGCAGTCGTAACACCCACCTCAACTACTATGCCGTTTGCGGTCTCTTGGCACGTGCCTACCAATATGCTGGCGACAACGAGAACGCTGGCAAGTGGGCAAAGGTGGTCATCGACTCCAAGGCTTTCACTTGGAACACAACCGCCCAACTCTCCAAGGGCGACTACGTGGCAACCAGTGAGTTGATGTTCGACCTCTATGTGGCAGACATGAAGGACCGCATGACTCCTTACTTCAAGTATTCGAGTTCCGACAGCAATGAGGGACAACTCTTGTTGATGAGCAGTCAGCGATACAACGACCTCTTCTCTGCAAGCGACAAGCGCAGCAAGGGATTCATGTCATACCAAGGCAACTATCTCTGCCAAAAGTATGTCGTGACCGAAGGCGACGTGGTTGATTCCTTGACCGTACAGCATCGCATCCCGATGGTTCGCCTTTCCGAGATGTACTACATTCTCACAGAGTCTTACTTGGCACAGGGCAATGTGGAAGAAGCTGCCAAGACCCTCAACACCGAGTTGAAGGCATACGGACTGAAGAATGTTGATTTGAGTACTTCGGAGGCTATCCGCAAATGTCTCGACTTGGAATACCAACGCGAATTTGTTGCCGAAGGACAGTGGTTCTACTACATCAAGCGACGCAACGCAGCCAACTTGATCGAGACCCAGTTTGTCGTAGATTTCGTGTTCCCATTGCCAGACAATGAATACACCTACGCCAACCGCCAGAAGAACAAATAACAAGATTCGTCAAAAGAACAAACATAAAACAGAGGAAAGAAAATGAAAAGAAAATTCTATTTATCATTGACATTCATCGTAGCTCTATTGACGATGACCTCATGCGAGAAGGACACGCCACTGCCATACGACGGAACTACTGGCATCACCTTCCAACCTGTCAGCATGTTTACCGATGCCTTGGGCAACACCGCCAAATATCCAACTGCCTCGGACACTTGCTTCACCAAGGAGTTTTTCTTCACTTACGATGAGGATGAAGATAGTTACCGAGTATTGCAGATACCTGTTGCTGCCTTGGGTTACACCGTGGATTTCGACCGTCCTGTCAGTGTGGAGATAGATACAGCCACCACGCTTGCCGCCGACAAATACGAGATTGCAGAAAACCAGTGCAATGTGACAGCCAACAATACTCGTGGTGTACTGAGTGTATTGGTGAAACGTCCTGACATCGAAGAGGAAGATACCAAGCAACTTATCATCCGCTTGATACCTAACGATTACTTTTCCTACGTGTTAGGCTCGGGCAACACTTTCACCTGTAAGTTGTCCAACACCAACCACAAGCCACAATACTGGGATGTAGCTGGTGTCAACGGAGTCAACTTGCCTCAGACGTTCGGCATCTATTCCAACAACAAGTTTGACTTCATCCACGAGACACTCGACAACTACGAGGAAGAGGATGAAGAAACAGGCGACATCAAATATCCTTACCAGAAGTATGCCACCCTGGAGGGCTTCAAGGCATTGGTAGGCAACTTCGACTTGTGCAGCAAGATACAGGATGTACTCAAAGCTGCCTACAAGGAATACAAGGAAGAAGGTGGCGAGCCTATCCTCGACGAGAACACAGGCAAGGAAATCGTCTTCGAATACTAAAAAGCAGTATCGAGTATAAGAATCTTCAAGTAGAATCATAAAATGAAGAAAACAATGAAAATCAAGCATATCATATATACGCTGTTGATGGCAATGACTACATTCGGCTTGACATCTTGCTACGATGACAAGGGTAACTACGACTATGTGGATATTGACGACATCAAGGTGGAGTTTCCTGGCAACATGGGTACGGAGAGCGACATCCGCTTTGTGGAGAGACAAGGCAACACGCTCAACATCACACCAGACGTGGAATGTATGGACAAGTCACACCTCACCTATCTTTGGGAACGCTATACCTCAGGTGTGGAAACGGAAGTCTTGAAGAAGGACAAGGACGTGAGCCTTCCTCTTACCGCTGGCGATGATGCCAACCTACAATGGAAGGTGGGCACCTACAAACTTCGCTTTACGGTAAAAGACACCGTGACTCAACAAACTTGCCAAAAGTTGGTGAATGTCACCGTAAAGTCCATCACGCCTATCGGTGTGCAAGTATTGACCACCACCGATGGCGAGAGCGACATCTCCACCATCGAGGACAACGACTTCATCGAGGGTTTGGAGCAGCCATCCGTCACCTACAACTATTTCTCCCAACAGAACGACGGCATAAAGTTGGACGGTGAAGGACGCAACATCAACTATTTCCATAGCAGCGACGGCAGTGCCCTCATAGCACTCACCGACCACGATGGTTGCAGCATCGACATGTCCACCTTCCAACCAAACATCGCTTACGATG
>CAVGEN010000135.1:0-6748 GCA_963628185.1 Waltera intestinalis
GTGGGAGGACACTCCGACATGGAGACATTCGGCAATAGTGACTATGACAAGGACGCCAACGCCAAGAGCATCACGGAGCGTACCGCCGCATGGGAGTCGTTTCTTTCGACCTACTTCACGACGGTGAAGGCGGTGCAAGGAAAAGACTACAACTATAAGATGTCGTACGACTACGACGTGACCATCATCGATGGAGACCCCAAGCCGCTGGAGCCGCAACGCATGGTTTCCCAAAACGGCAGATTCGACAAGATTGTCTATGCCAAGTACTTCCCCGAGGACTTCGACCGCCCCGTCATCACCATCGCCGACGAGAGCGAGACCGTAGGACGCCGCATCGGAACGAAGAACGACTGGTACTGCCTCTGCCTACTCGGCCATGCCTATAACATGCAGACCAAGAACGCCATTTTCAAAGGCCCCTACAAGGTGAAGTTCACCACCGTGAACCGCCCAACCCCGGAAGGTGCGAAGGAATATGCACAGATGTGCCAGGAGAAACTGCCAGACATGCTTCCGATGTGGAAGGTTCAGAACAAGGACTACGGCAACACAAAGGGCTATAAAATAGGTATGGTAACCCGTCAGTGGGGCTACCTCGACTCCCCCGATGCCGAAATCATGTCGGGCGGCGAAAGCGCCAAGAGCTATGGAGCCATCGCCATAGGCCGTCATGCCAACTGGTTGCACTGGGGCTTCTCGGCTTCTCCTGCCGACATGACCGACGAGGCAAAACCTGTATTCCTGAATGCCGTGGTGTATATCAGCAAGTTCAAGGGCCATCGCATCATTGCCCGCAAGCTCAACGTGGGCATTGCTACCCGAACAACCACCGATGAGAGGAAATACACTGTCAGCAAGGAGAACTACGAAGCATACAAAGCCATGCTGGAAAAGAGCAACAAAACGATGAAGCTGTATGCCGACTCACTCAAAAAGGTGGAGGCAGCCGGAGCCAAACTCACTGGCGAGGAAAAGATGTATATCCAGATAGGCGAGAACCCACAGCCTATACCTTCCTACCTCGACTACGTAAAAGAAACAGCGGGGGAACTCTATGAGATGTTTGGCACCGATGTGGACAAATACGTGAAATACTACGAAGAGAACCGCCCTTACTTCTATGGTAGCGTCGACGGTTACGACGTAAAGGTGGACGATGATGCCAAGAGCCTCGGCATCGCCAACAACGACAAGCGCATTCTCGACCGAGCCATCTCCCTCTGGGAGAGCAACCAGGATGTGGAGAAAGCAAAGCGCATCCTCTACCGTTACACCTTGCTGCGCTACGACAATGCCAAGGAATGGCGCGATTGGTACAACAAGTATCAGAAAAAACTCTTCTTCACAGAGAGCGGCGGCTGGCTTTGGCTGGTCAACGACCTCGACCCTAAGACTCCCGGCAACGACTACAGCATCCTGAAATTCAACGACATTGACGAGAGCAACCTTGCGCCGATGAAGGAAAAGGCGACAAAGGAAGACCCTGTTTCCTTGGCTTCGGCAACCATCAAGAATGGCAATGAGGGCGAATGGGTCATCCGCATGAAGATTTATCCAGGCTACCATATATATAGTAAGGTGAGCGACCAAGACCCTTATATCGAGACCAAGTACGAATTTCAGACAGAAGGCGACGTGAAGGTCGTCGGCGAATTGCAAAAGCCGGCAGGTAAGCTGATGGCAGGATCCAAGTCCATCATCTATGAGGGAGAACAAGTCTTGCGCCAGAAGTTTACGGGCAAGCAGGGTAAGATTACCCTTACCATCACCTACCAGGCTTGCGACGCACACGCTTGCCTGATGCCCAAGACCAAGACCATTCAAATAGAATTATAAGAGAGAAGTTTTCTGAGTATTAATTTATATAAGAGAGAGTATGAAAGAATTTGGAAGAAAAAAGCGTAATCTCTTCACCACCGCCCTCCTTGTGGGGACGATGGTATGCGGAGTGGTAACACCAACCATGGCGCAGCAATCTAAGCGCCAGACCGTAACCATCATTGCCAAGTCGATGAGTGTGAAGCAGTTCTTGGCAGAAGTGAAGAAACAGACAGGTCTGAACTTCATCTACAGTACCGACCTGGCCGCTAAGTTGCCGCGCATCAGCGTGAATGCCACCAACCGCCCTCTGCGCGAGGTATTGGACGACGTGATGCAGAAAGTGAACTGCAAGTATGACATCGAGGGAAACATCGTAACCATCACTCGCCGCATCTCCGGTGAGCGAGTTCGCAACGTGTCTGGTATCGTCACCGACGAGAGTGGCGAGCCTTTGATTGGCGTATCTGTCTGCATCGACGACAGCAAGGTATGCACCATCACCGACAGCAAGGGTTTCTACAACCTGAAAGTTCCGGCCGACGCCTGCAACCTGAAGTTCAGTTACCTGGGCATGAGCAACGCCACGCTCAAGTTGGGCGCAGGCAGAGCACCTATCCAACGCAACCTGCAGATGGCCACCGACCATGAACTTTCAGAGGTCGTTGTAACGGGTTATCAGGAGATTTCCAAACCCAAGATGACAGGTTCCGTTACCACCATCACTTCTTCAAAACTGGACGAGCGATACACCACCAACATCATGAACAACCTCGAAGGCCGTGTGGCTGGTCTCTCTACCTACAACGGCAAGATGACCATCCGAGGCACCTCCTCACTCTATGCCGAGACCACCCCATTGTTGGTTGTGGACGGTGTGCCTGTGGAAGGTAGCATCGATGACCTCAACCCATACGACATCGAGAGCGTCAACGTCTTGAAGGATGCCGCTGCCAACGCCATCTATGGTGCCAAGGCTGCCAATGGAGTGATCGTTATCACCACCAAGAACGCCAAGAAGGCTGGCAAGATAGACATCGACTTCTCCGCCAACCTGACGGTATATGAGAAGCAAAACGTGGACTATGCCGACAACTTCTACATGACTCCAGAACAGCAAGTGGATACAGAATCAAAGTATTGGGACTACTATTTCTTCAACAACGACGGCGAGATTGCCGACCCTATCAAGTCTGCCTCGCAGACCATCGCTTTGGGAACCCAGGCTATCACCCCAATACAGTATGCCTACTATCAGCGTGCCAAGGGGGAGATTACCGAGGCTGAGTTGCAGTCGCAGTTGGCTTCTCTCAAGAAGAACAACTATGCCAAGGAATATGCCGACGCGGTGTATAAGCAGAGGGTGATGCAGCAGTATAACCTCTCTCTGCGCGGCAGGTCGGACAAGTTTACCAACAACTTGACCATCAACTACAAATACGACAACAGCGGCCTCATCAATCACTTCAACAACCAGTTCAACGCCCAGTACAAGGGCTCGTACAACGTAGCCAAGTGGCTCACCGCCTCTATGACCATCAACGGCATCTACAGCAAAAAGAAAGAGGCCGGTTACGACTATAATGGTTCGTACGCCAGCATCTGGGCACAACCAGCCTACATGCCGTTCTACAATGCCGACGGCAGCGTAAAGAATCAACACTACTGGTACGACGGCAACGACTACATGACCTTCGACTCACCTTTCGAAGACCTGAGCAGCAACCCAATAGATGAGTATCAGAGGAACACCCAGATTACTCGTCGCCAATACATGCGCTATCACGGTGACCTGCTCTTCAAGATCATCGACGGACTGAGCGCCAACGCCCAGTTTGTGTATGAGACCAACCACAACACCGTGGAATGGAACGCCACACAAGACAGCCACGTGATGCGCACCATGCGCAATGCCTACTATTACCAGGATGCAGACGGCTCCTATGCCAACTATGTACCTACCACTGGCGGTATGCTCCGTACCACCAATACCGATGGCAGATACTGGACGGCAAGAGGGCAGCTGAACTACAACAAGACCTTCGGCAAGCACGACATCTGTGCCATCGCCGGTCTGGAGTTCCGCGAGACCAAGCTGACAGGTTCCAAGGCACTGATGATAGGCTACGATGACCAGTTGCAGACCAGCAGCACACACACCATCGACTTCGCCACCTTGAGCACCATGGACTATTCACCTAGCTTCTACGGCTTGTTAGGCGGATATCCTGCCAGTCAGTTTGTGTTCAGCCCTTATATCCAAGAAGGCATGGGTGTCATCACCGAAACTCATCATAAGTATGCGTCCGGCTATTTCAACCTCACCTATACATACGACGAGAAATACAACGTATTCGGTTCGTTCCGAAAGGACTATGCCGACGTATATGGTCTGAACGCCAAGTTCCGTGGCACACCTCTTTGGTCTGTAGGTGCAGGATGGTTGATTCACAACGAAGGCTTCATGAAGAATGTCAAATGGGTTGACTTCCTAAAACTCCGCGCCAGCTATGGTGTGACTGGAAACATCTACCAAGGTGCAACAAGCTATATGACAGCCACATCTGGCAATCTCAACAGCTACACCAACCTGCCATACGGAGAAATAGAAAGTCCTGCCAACCCTAACCTGAAATGGGAGCAGAGCCGCACCACCAACATCGGTATCGACTTCGGACTGATAGGCAACCGCCTCCGCGGATCCATCGACTATTATAACAAGGTGGCCAAGGACGTGTTCTCCTATCGCACCCTTGACCCGACATCTGGTTTTTCATCCATGTTTGTGAATGCAGCCTCCATGCGCAACCGAGGCATCGAGCTCCAGATAACC
Organism: Waltera intestinalis; assembly: GCA_963628185.1. GTDB lineage: Bacteria > Bacteroidota > Bacteroidia > Bacteroidales > Bacteroidaceae > Prevotella. Next base: position 4,655 of record CAVGEN010000135.1, read on the forward strand.
TACGACTGGTTGCGTGCCCACAACCGCAACGGCTGGGCTTGGACCACCAACTTCACCATGTCGCACAACAGCAACATCGTGACCGACGTGGAGAACCCGTCCACCCGAGCCTATGAATTGATTAGCCGTCCATACGTGGCAGGCAAGCCAGCCAGTGCCCTTTGGTCATACCGTTTTGCGGGCATCAGCGACCAAGAAGGCGAGAAGGGCCAGACACTCTTCTACATAGAGGATGGCGGTACCTCCCACGACGCGCAAGGCAAGAGTACCAGCATCCTGGAATACTCTGGCCAGAGTGAGCCTAAGATTATTATGGGTATGGACAACACGGTAAAATGGAATGGTTTCTCTGTCAGCATCCTGATGTCGTATTACGGAGGCCACAAGATGAGAGCCCTGGCTGAGAACGAGACCTTCGCCTCATCATGGAGTACAGCCATCGCCAGCTACTTCCTGAACGCCTGGACGCCCGAGAACCCGACCAGCACACCGGGTATCGGAAGATATGCCTCTACCTCGACAAGTTCGCAGACGCAGTATTCCAACAGCGCCATCCACGACGCTTCGTTCCTGAAGATTCGCAACATCGTGCTGGGATACGACTTCCCCACAGAATGGTTCCACGGCACAGGGATCAACCGCCTGTCGCTGCGTTTCCAGATAGACAACCCGAAGTATCTCTGGGTAGCCAACAAGGTGCACGTGGATCCTGAGACACTGGGACTCCGCAACCCAAGCTCATACATCTTCGGACTGAACATTAACTTCTAATCATCAGAAAGGAACATAAAAATGAAGAAAACAATATATAGCATACTGGCTGCCGCAGCACTGCTGCTTACATCGTGCGAGGACTTCACCGATGTGCAGCCCAAGGGTAAGAACCTACTCACCACCACCGACCAACTGGAGATGCTACTCAACTATGAATACAAAGGTGGAGTGACAGACATGCGCATCGTAGCAGGCGACATGATTTACGCATATTCCAACCTCGCCACAGCTATCAACAAGCCGCAGAAGACTCGTAGTGTCATTCTATGGACATACGACGAGGCGAACATGGACAAGATGGCTGAATTGACATCCAGCGACCAAGACTATACCTATTATTATGGCATCATTGGCACGATAGCCAATCCTATCTTGAGCCAAATAGATGCAGCGTCTGGCGATGATGCAACCAAGAAAAAGCTGAAGTGCGAGGCACTCACCCTCAGAGCTTGGTCGTTGTATATGCTGGTGAACAAGTTCGCCAAGGCCTACAACCCCAGCACGGCAGAAAAAGACCCGGGCATCATCATCATGACCGAGGACAAAGACATACAAGAAGCACAGCCCAAGAGTACCGTGCAGGAAGTGTATGACCAGATACTGAAGGACATCAACGAGGCCATCACTCTGGATGGACTACCCAACACGGCAGTCAACAAGATGCGCATCAGCAAGCCTGCCGCCTACGCCGTCAAGGCATTGACACTCCTCAACATGCAGAATTGGGACGAGGCAGAGGCCGCAGCCCAGCAAGCAATCGCCATCAACGGCACCATCAACGATTACTTCAACAATTACAAAGGCATAACAACCGGCTATTTTTTGGGGAATACATACGATGTGATTGACCGAGGAAAACAAGGCACCGACGAAGACTATTTCTTCAACGGAAACCTGGAATTCTATGACCCCATCACCGCCGAAGCCTTGGAATACTTCGAGGAAGGACACATCTACAAGGAGAAAATGAGCAATCTCAACATGGCATACGACTACATAATGGATCCAGCCGAAGACATGTTGGGCCAAGCTGGATTCATGTACACCTACGACCTCAACTCACGGTGGAACGATGGCGGCCTCCGTTCGCCACAAATGTATCTCGCCATCGCCGAATGTGAAGTGCAGAAAGGCAACATCGACAACGCCATGGAATACCTCGACAAGGTGCGCGTGCTCCGCATAGACCCGACAAAATACCAGCCACTCAAGGGAACGGTTTCCACCAAGGCCGATGCCATCGCCCATGTGAAGCAAGTGACGATAAACGAAGAAATCTATTCCAGCAACATCTTCATCGACAAGAAGCGCTGGAACCAG
>CAVGEN010000136.1:0-6530 GCA_963628185.1 Waltera intestinalis
TTTAACACCTTCGATAGCCTTGTCAACCAATACCATTGGAGGCATAAAGCCATAAACATCTGAACCTGTTTTGTAAAGGACATTTCTTGCTTGCTCTACAGTCAAGTCCTTTTTGATTGATTTCATTAGAGCAATCGTGCCTGATACTATCGGTGCAGCCATGCTTGTTCCGTCAAACGACTTGAAATCGCCACGTGGATACGAGCTGCAAATGCCTTTGCCAGGGGCAGAGATGTCAGAACATGGCCCGTAGTTCGTGAAATCTGTCGGGTACAAGTTCTTGTCTACTGCGGCTACTACTATAGATGATGCATTCCTGTTCTCAGGTGGTATGCTTGACAGTATATCATCATTACCGGCTGCAAATACCAGAATGCAGTTTTTCTTGGCAGCCAAAGCGCAGACTCTTGCCCAAAGCTTTTCGACATTCTTGAACTGACGTTTGGCAATCTCATTTTGTTGGTCAACTGGCAATTGGTTCAACCCTTTGAAGGACGGACCTATCGACAAGTTCACGACATCCGCATCATGATGGATAGCATACATCGTTCCTGCGATAAGGGCAGACAAAGGACATTGGTTATTGTCAAACACTTGAATGGGCATCAGCTTGCAGTTAGGGGCAACGCCTGACGCTCCTTTTGTGTAGTAGTCGGCACTTCCTGCCGCCAGTCCAGCAGTATGTGTACCATGCCCTTGCCCTAAACTAAGACTGTTGTTCTGGGTAAACACATTATAGGCATCTACGATACGTCCTTTGAACATCGGATGTCCGGCCTCTATTCCGTCATCGACAACAGCAACTTTAACATTGGCAGAACCTTTTGTTATGCTCCATCCTTGTTTTAGGTGAATTGCCCCTAAGTGCCAACCAACACTTTCTGTAGAAGTGCTCACGTGACCATTCAACTCGTATATTTCTTCGTCAAAGACCAAGAACTTATGGTTCGGTATCTTTGAGTTTATCGTTTGTCGAATTTGGTCACGCTCATTCTCTGGAATTTGGACTACCAACAGTTTTACTTCTTTGTCATATCCGATGATGGAATACTTGTCATCGGAATAAGCTTTCTTGAAGTCTTGCGCCAAAACCTCAATGTTGTCATTCTCGTTCTCCATGAACAAGAAAAGGCGGTTGGCTATCGTATTGGGTACACCTGGTTGGCGGATAATGGGGATTTCTTCTCCATCTTCTTCGGTCACAGGAGCAACAATGTCACCTTGGTCAGGCAACTTGCCATCATTACCAGTTATAGGTTTGATGCGGCCATTATCTTCTATTACTCTTCCATTTGAAGCCGTAACACTGTCAATAGGCACAACGCCGTTCTCCTCGTGATGTCCACTGCATCCATTGCATGACCTTAGTAGGAAAAGCAGCAATGCTATTGCCAACAATGTAAGCAAAAACCAAAGCAGCCACTTTAAGCAGCCCTTTCCTAAGAACAAGCTTGTAAGCCAGAACCAAAAGCGTTTCCACCATGGCACACGAGTGTACTCTGCGGAGAACGTCTTGTTGCTATCCATCAGGACGTTATTTGGGGAGGGAATCCATCTCTTGAACTCGTATCCTTTGTTTGGTGTTACCTTGGGGATTTCTGTGTCAGAGAGACTTGAGCCTTCCGGTTTTGCGAAGGAGGATACACCTTCTGTTTTGCCATGTTCACCTGCATCAAAGTTACAAGTATAGAACTTTGGCTCATCTTGCTTTGGTGTCTCCAATTCTTCGGGAATCTCAGGTTCCTCACCAGGAACAACATGAGGTTCTGGGGCAATCGGGCTTGCTGTTTCTTTATATGTAGCCACAAAGTTCAAGTCTGAGTTTACAGTCACACCGATAGGCGATGGAGACCAACCTTCAAACAACCAACCTTCTTTGGCTGATACTTGGGGTAAATCCCGTGCAGACAGAACAAATCCTTCTGGGCGCGTCATTGACTTGTCCAACTTATTGACAAACACCCCGTTTGTGCTGGCATCGAAAGTTATCTTATACTTCTTCACCATGTCAAACTCGTGGATGACGGAACCAATGACTTTATGCTGGTGTGTGTCAGGAGTCATTCCCCAGGCAACAAGAAAGACTTTGTCGTCACAACAGTAGATGCATTCGTCATGAAGATAACGAATGGCACCTGCGATAATCATCAAGTCCTCACCATTGCAATCCTGTGCCGCATTGCGATAGGCCTTTATCGTATTCTCTTTAATACTTTCGTATTTAGCCTTTTCGCCACCTGTAAGTTCGACAAGTTTTTGAGGGTTTTCTTTCCATTCGTTGATGTGCCAACATATTTGGTCTTCCTCCTCAATGTATTGTGGGGTGGCAAGAAAATGTTGGTATTCAGGCGCAACCACTTTCTTGACAACGCTCTGCACGCTGTCAAACCGCTTATATAATGGGTCATGACCAACCCCCTGAAAATCGGTAAAGTCAGAGACCTCCGTATAGCAGAGTTTCTGCTTTCCTTTGAATGTATATCCTGCCATTACACTTAATCTTTATATAAGGTTTCACATTCTTCTAGAAGCACTTTGACCTTGGCGTTTGCCACTGGATCTACATGAGATATGTCACTGGCATAGAGCAGACCAATGGTTACCAGATTCTCCCAACGTTGGAAGTTATCCCATAGAGGGAGTTTCATGAGTGTGTCCATACTCACGTTATCAATGTTAGCTGCATCATCAAAAGCAGAAAGGGTAGTCAGCAAGGATTGTGGCTTACGCACTACATTCCATGCAGAAGGACTCAAATCCACTGCCACATGACACTTGTCTGCTTTTGTTCGTATTGCTTCAACATCATTGTCGCCCATATAGTTTCTACCTGCTGAGCTGACAAAGTTGTTAAGGGTCAGCGAGGCATAATCAGCAATAGCATTGGGCTGTTCGTTGATGCTGAAAACCTTGCAGTATCTGTCAATGCGCTCTGAAATAACCTTCTTCACTCCAAGTTTCTTGATTAACGACGTGAGCATGAACACGACCTCGTCTGCATGGGGGAGGCTTTCTTCCAATTGCTTGACCTGCTTTTGGAGAAAATCTTTCCAGTAATCAAGAATGTGCTTCGTCACAACATCTGCTATCGTTGTCAATGTCTCCGTTTCTGCCGAAACGACTTCTTCTACAGAACAACCTTTCTTCTTCAAGTCTTGTTCGATAAGTTTAATGTCGCCATATAGGTCGCACAACTTTTGTATATTGGCTTGCTTACTGTCTGTCACATCAATACCTGCCTGTATTCGAATGAAATTTATCATAGAGAAATCCTTCGGCTCGTCTGAATGGCAAATGATGATGTCATACGCAATATCGCGCAAGTCTCCTACGGGTATCATCAACGAGTCGATTATTCTTCCGAATATTTCTGGTTGCGAACCGACAGAGAATGTCAAAGAACGCTTTATGTCATTAGCAATCTGTTTCACTTTCACATTCTTTGCTTCATTGTCTTCTGGTTCGAAATATACCGACAGAGCCTTGTACATTTCCTGCTTTATTTCCAAAAGCTGTGCTAGATATTTCTGTTTGCGAGCATCATTTAGGAAATCGGATATAGCATCAAGGTTGCGGATAATAGCCTTTGACCCATCATTATTAACTGTTGCAACATCATTCCATGTCTGCTCGGGATTGAAAAAATGCTTCTTGACAAAATCGTTTTGCAGGAAGCTTTCTTTCAAATCCTCGAAGTATTCCGGATAATCGGCATGGTGATGAACAGACTTCTCTTCTGACTGTATTGCGCCATCGCTATAACCATCGAATACACCATTTTTGCCCGACCAATAGAAGTCACGCAGTGGATAGATGTTCTGAAAGGCTGTTGTTCTGGACCTATTGCCACTTGTAGCCCACTCATCAAGCCATCTGTTAGGCTTGATGATTTCTGGGAACACCGTATCAAAACGATTCCAATGCGCTGAAAGTCTGTCTTTGTTGCTTGCACTGTCCGTCTTGGTTCGTTCAAGGTCGATGTTGAACTTTGTCGCAATGAAGAACAAAGGTGCAATGCCATTTGTGTTTGTCAGCATTTGGGCTCGTTCTTCGGGTGTAGCTCCAATATTGTCTTCAATCCAACTGTTGATCGTGTCACCAATTGTAGCTTCTGCTTTTTGGTCGTTATGATGGCAGAATAGTACACTGCTAATTTTCAAGGAACGGGAGTACTTGTTGAACAAGTATGCCACCTTACCTCTGCGCAACACTTTCGGTAAAACGGTATGAATGTCCGCTTCCTTGAATTTTTCGCGAGATCGTGCTCCGGGGAAGTCGAGAAGGTCTATTTTCTCCAAGAACTTTCTTTCCCCCGCCAATGATGTAGGTAGTTCGAAGGTTAGTTCTGCTATTAACGCAGACAAGTTGCCTTTGTTAAAATCGTGTGCAATGACATTTCCCTTTACATCGTACACATCCGTATAGATAACATCATTCCCCGTATCTGCCTTTATGCCACATACGGTATCCAGCCAATCTATTTTCAGCAATGTACCTTTTTCTCTGAGCACAGCATCAAACGGCACATAAACCTCTGTGTTGAAGTCAAGTTTCTTGTACTCATTGATGAGGACGCTGAACAAATGGCTGATTTCTGTGTTTTTGTTCCAGAGTAAACTGAATATGTCAACCCACTTGTCGTATGACACATATTGAATGACTGGAGCCACTATCTTGCAAAAGTTGGATTGTATTACTCCTGTCGCTGCGTTACCTATAACATCACGGATATAGTCATAAATGTCCTTGATGTCATCTTCTTCTATCTTGTCATGCTGAATGATATGAGCATTCCATAATCCGCTCATTTGTTCAAGATGCTTGTTGATGTCGTCATATTTCAGAACATTGTCAGGATTAATCTTGATGTCGTTGTAATATGAATCTGTCAACAACAGAATGATATCCACTACAGAAAGGTTATGTACCTTGACAAAATCCTTCATCGGATTGCTGTCTTTTTGCAGTGTAAAACGAGTAATTACACCTGTAGACTCAACCTTGGCATTATTGCCTCCGCTAGGGTTTATATCGTCAATGAAACTGTAGGACTTTCCTGCATTTGTTATGACAAACGGAGCGTCCGGCGAAGACAACAAGCTACTCATCAGATAGGATTTTCCTACCTGACTTTCACCATAGGCCGCAGCTGAACAATTGTCGCTAAGAGCATTATGTATTCGTTTCAAGTGCCTGCGGTAGTCCTTGAATACATCGTAAGGAAAGGAATCTTTATTGAACTCCTTTGCCCATGAAATGCTCTTTTCTATCAAATCTATATGTTGTTCAATATCTTGTAACATATCTTTATGCGTCTTTTTAGAAATCGAATTCACCAGAATCTAACCAATATTGCTCATCCACACCGAGGCTCTGAATGTGGATTTCAAGGTTGCCGTCCATAACATCATTGCCATCTTTGTCAGCAATGGCACTAATTGACAGGTTCTCCTTGTCGTCAGCATCGCGCTCAATGGTCATTTTGAAAGGCATACGCTTCTTCAAAACATCTATAGTGTCTTTGACCAATGCCATCACTTTTGCATCCGTAGGACATTCATACCCCTCCAAGATAGCTCTTTTGCGAATCTTGTCGGCCATCTTGTGACGGTTGAAGTCAATAGAATATAATGCTCTGCAAGGATAAGAATCCATACCGATTTGCCTTACGTTGAGTATTTCTGGGACGCTGCTAACCATCAAGTCGCCACGGTTCTTGTCGGGGGTGATGAAGTATTCAATCGGTTGTCCCTCTCGTGATGCTTCAATGAAGTTAACCGTGGACTTCAGGTTTTTCTTCAACAAGTCAAGATTGATGATGAACTTGTTGAGATTGGAAAATTCTGAAGCATAGTGACCTATGACGCCGCCCATTGCCACGATGGTCTTTGCATCCTTGATATAGCCGGTGTTTTCTCCAAACGGATACCAGTCTCCCACATAATAATCATTGAGAGCAATGAGTCTATTGGGGGATACGGCATAATACTTCAGGAAAATGTCTCTAATTACAGACAATGACGAAGGTCTTCCTGAAAGCAGAACCACATCACAGGCGTAAGAGTACATAATGGTAGCCACTTTCTTGAGAAGAGGCTCGATTTCTTTCCTTACAATAGCACTTATAGTATCACGCTTAAAACGCCAAGTCAGTCGCGTTATGTCAACACCTAGCTTTTCCTTAACATCGGAAATGACGGAAGCATTAGGCGGACAGTCTGCAAACACGTCGTCATAACGTACATTGCAATCCTTACTGTCTCGTTTGAGCAGTTCTAGGAAGTGACACATCAACGGAATGGAGTATTGAATATTGAAGTTCTTGCGAAGTACCCGGTCGGCAACGGTCTGACCATTATAATCCTTTCCGAAGAAATTTTTAATTTTCTGCCGATATTCCGCAAACGGTAAATCTTTCAGTTCCTTTCTGAATGCACTATCCTCTTCAAGCAACATGGCATTCTTTATCAAGGAATAAAGTATGTCATCCCCGGCAAAATAGAAGCTGTCATAGAACTTTGGTTCTGGGG
>CAVGEN010000137.1:0-6455 GCA_963628185.1 Waltera intestinalis
CCTAAATTCCGCAACACTATAATTTAATATTTTTCATAAGCACCTGGACAACAAAAAGTTGCCCAGGATTTTGCCGTGTCAGAAATTTCACTTATCTTAGTGTTGCAATTACAAACAAGCAAAATTCCGAATGGCATGGTAAAATTACGAATTAAATCTGAGAAATTCACTCCTTTTGGAGGAATATTTGCAATCATGGAGCAATTCAATGCTCTTTTGTCCCAAACGATAGACTCAACCCTGGGACTGCGCAGTAAATCCTACGGTTATCAATACAGCGAGATACTCCGTTCTTTGATGTGCGTATATTTCTGTGGCGGCTCATGTATCGAAGATGTGACGACCCACTTAATGAAGCACCTTTCCTTGCATCCAACTCTTCGCACCTGCAGCGCGGACACAATTCTGCGTGCTATAGAAGAACTGACCGTTGACAACACAACGTACACATCAGATTCAGGCAAACAATACGACTTCAATACTGCAGATACAATGAACGATCTGTTGGTAAATGCCTTACTTGCAACAGGCGGGCTGAAAGCCAATCAAGAATACGACCTTGACTTCGACCATCAGTTCATTGAAACAGAAAAGTATGATGCCAAGCCCACCTATAAGAAATTCTTGGGGTACGGTCCTGGTATAGCAGTCATTGGCGACATGATAGTTGGAATAGAGAACAGGGATGGCAACACCAACGTGCGTTTCAAGCAGAAGGATACGCTCGAGAGAATATTCAAAAGACTGGAGTCTTCTGGAATAAACATATCCCGTGCCCGTATGGACTGCGGCTCATGCTCGGAGGAAATCGTAGATATGGTTAAGGCACATTGCAAACATTTCTATATCCGTGCCAACAGGTGTCATTCCCTCGACGACTCAATGTTAGCATTGAGCGGCTGGAAGAAAGAGGAAATCAACGGCATCGAGTTCGAACTGAATTCCATCCTTGTTGAAAAATGGAAGGGAAAGCCATATCGTCTTGTTATACAGAGGCAAAGGCGTATTGATGGCAAGCTTGACCTTTGGGAAGGTGAATACATTTACAGGTGTATTTTGACCAACGACTACGAGTCGGGCGCAAGGGACATCGTGGAATTCTACAATCTCCGGGGTGGAAAGGAACGCATCTTCGATGAAATGAACAACGGATTTGGTTGGAGTCGCCTGCCTAAGTCGTTCATGGCGCAGAATTCAGTCTTCATGCTTATGACTGCTCTCATAAGAAACTTCTACAAAGCTATCATGCGGAGACTGGACACAAAGGAGTTTGGCTTGCGCATAAATAGTCGCATCAAGACCTTTGTATTCAAATTTATTTCTGTTCCTGCAAAATGGATAAAGACATCACGTCAGCATGTACTGAACATTTACACTGAAAATCAAGCGTATGCCAATCTGTTTCAAACAGACTTTGGATAAGCAGGATTTCTTTGTGGAATAATATGCGTATTGCCTCAAGTCGCTTTATGGGGTAAGGGCTTTCGTATCATAAAAGAGTCTATAACCTATGTTTGGCTTTTGTAACTTAGGTAGAGTTCTTCTTTTGTTGACCCAATCACCTTACCCCTAAAGTTGCGGATTTGAGGGTTATATATTTCATCCGCACTTATTCTACACAAACACCGCATCGTCGTACCGCAACATGAGTTTGCCGTCGGTCCAGCCTTCGTCATAGGCGACGCGCTCGCCGAGCAGATACTCGCGGATGAGGAATTCCGGATAGTTGGCGCCGCTCATGTAGGTGAGCGGATAGCCGCCACCGAAGCGGGGGTTCACCTCGATGCCCACGATGTCGTGGGTGTCGTGGTGGAAGAAGAGTTGCATGCAGATGCAGCCCACGCAACCGTCGATGTGGGCGAGGCGTTCTTTCAGATAGGGTACGATGGCGTTCTTCGCCGTGCGGCCTTTGTTGATTTCGCCCGCACGTATCTCAATGCGCTCGCGCGGCACGATGCTCTTCACCTCGTGGTCGCGCCCGAAATACATGTCGACGGTGTATTCCTTATAAACCTTGCGGTCGATGTACTCCATGAACAGCAGTTTGTCGTCGCGCAGGATGTCATCGGTCAGATCCTCGGGCTTCGTGATGAAGTGGAGGTTGGTGCTGAGCGACCCGTCGTAGGGCTTGGCGAAGAGCGGAAAGGTGGGGTGGTGCTTGTCGATGGGCTGCGGCACACGGATGTCGTGAGCGGCGAAGAAGTCGCCCGTCAACCGCTTGTCACGGCACACGCCCACAAACGACTCGTCGCCCACGATGACGTGGATGCCCTCTTGGGCAAACCGTTCCTTCTGGGCGGCAAGCACCATCAGTTCGGTGTCGATGGTGGGAACGACGATGCCCACGCCCTGCTCCCGACAGAGCGAGAACAGGAGGTCGGGATATTCGGACGCCGTCACACGGGGCACGGCAAAGCAACCGTCGCTCACGTAGGCGGCAGGCGCCATGTCGGGGCGCATGTCGGTGGTATAGACTTTCGCCGCAGGGAAGAAGCGGCGGAGCGTCTCCTTGAAATACCTCGTCAGGGCGACACGTTTGCCCGCCGAGGTGATGAGTATGTTAGTTTTTTCCATTGAAACAGTCCATTGTCGCCGACGTGCCGTCGGTGGTGTTGATGTCCTTGCGCGAGAGCACGTTGCGCACGGTGAGGAAGAGTATCTTCAGGTCGAGCCTGAGACTGATGTGATCGACGTAGTACACGTCCAACTCAAACTTGCGTGTCCAAGTGATGGTGTTGCGGCCGTTCACCTGCGCCCATCCCGACATACCGGGCGTCACGCTGTGGCGGCGGTGCTGCTCTGCGCTGTAGAGCGGCAGATACTGCACCAGCAGCGGCCGAGGTCCGATGAACGACATGTCGCCCCGCAGGATGTTGACGAGCTGCGGCAGTTCGTCGATGGAGGTGCTTCGCACGAAACGCCCCACGGGGGTGAGCCGGTCGCCGTCGGGCAGGAGGTTGCCGTCGGCATCGCGATCGTCGGTCATGGTCTTGAACTTCAGAGCCTTGAATATCCGCTCGTCCTTGCCCGGCCGGTCTTGGGCGAAGAACACGCCCGCGCCCTTGTTGGCGAAATGCAACAGCACGATGACCGCCAGCATCAGCGGCGAGAGGAGAATAAGCAACAGCAGCGCACCGAGGAAATCCAGGGCGCGCTTCACATAATGCGAGTAAAAATAAGAGGACATACAAGACACAGGGGGCAGCCCCCTTTTTTAATAATATGTAAAATGTATTGTCATTCCCCAGCCACCTCATGGTAATATTCCTTGAGGCACTGGCGCACGAAATCTTGTTCGTATCGCTCTGCCACCAGCGGACGGGCGGCGGCAGCCAACGTGCTGACCAGCGAGGGCGTACACACAAGCCACTGCATCGCCTTAAAAAGGCGGTCGGCCTGATGGGGAGGAACGACGATGCCGTTTCTATTGTTGATGACGATTTCCCTGGAACCGTTGATGTCGGTCACGATGCACGGCAACTGCATCGCCCCAGCCTCTATCACCACATTGGGGAATCCCTCCCGGTAACTGGCGTGTACCAGGACGTCGGCAGCGGCATAGTAAGGGCGCACGTCTGCCTGGTTGCCCACCGCATGAATGTTGGGGCACGAAGCGATGGCGGCTTTCGTCGCGGAGTCCAATGGGTCGAGACGAGGCTCCTCGTCGCCCACGAGCAACAGGTGCGCCCCAGGCTCACTCTCGTACAACCGGCAGAACGCCTCCACCAGTTCCTTGATGCCCTTGTCTTTCACCAACCGGCCCACGGCGATGAAGACAAAGCTCTTCTCCGTAGCCCCCATCTCGCCGCGTATCTCCTTCGCCCTCCGCATCACCTCGTCGGTGCGGTCGTAATGGCGAAGGTCTATGCCCCTCACATTCCCGAAGCCCAGCACACGCACCGGCTTCCCCGTGATGCCGAAGCCCACGAGGTCGTTTCTCACGCCCTGCCCCTCCGCCACCACATGAGTGGCACAGGCGCAGGTGATGGCGTCGGTCAGCATCAGCAGCCGTCGCTTCAACCCCTTGGAGGTGGGGAACACCAGTCCGGTGAAGGTGTGGATTCTCACGGGAACCCGGGCCATCCACGCCGCCGTCATGCAGAGCAACCCTGCCTTGGGCGTCATGCTGTGGATGATGTCGGGACGCTCACGGCGCAACACCCGGACCAGTCGGCAGAGCGACACCAGGTCCCTGACGGGGGAGATATGACGCTGCATCTTCACCGCCACGGTGCGCACCTGCTCGCGACGGGCTATCTCCTGTAGTTTGGGGCCGGGCGACGACAACGCCACCACCTCATAGTCGGCGGACAGTTCCCGAAGCAGTCCACGGCAAAAGACATCCAGCGAACTGGCGACGGTAGCGGAACGTATCAGTTTCTTCATATCAGAAATGGAAAGCCAAGGTCATCCCCGCCCCCTGGGTCGAAGCAAAAGGCACGAGGGCGGTGGATACATCGTGCTTCTTCACGCTCACCTTCTTGCCTCCCTTGCACCAGTAGGCATCCACGAGGTTGTAGATATACATGCCGGCGGCGACACCCACGCAGAGGTAGCCCATCTGGCGGTACGACTTCGCCTTCGAGGTCCAGCCGAAGCCCTTGTAGTAATGGTCGCGGTCGAAGAACCACACCGCCCCGGCGATGCTGGCGGCCTCCGTGGCCCAGATGACCACCGCCTTCTCCTTCTGTTTCTTGTTCCACTGTCCCAAGCCGGGGATGATGCTCTGCGCCAGACTGCTGCCGCCCCATGGCTCCGAGATCTCGAAGTCGTCGTAGCGGGGTTCCGTGTTCTCTTCCGACACGGCGAAGAGCTGGTAGAGCGTCCAGTCCCAGTTCTGGCTCACGTCGTCGCTGAACACGACCTGCTCGTCCACGACCTTGTACTTGAACCATGCGCCCTCCCCGAAGGAGATGACATGGCTTGCCGTATCTATCTTGGCGATGTTCTCCGACAGTCCGTAGCGAGCTGCCAGCTGCGACACGACCGACCCCATGCGTTTTTGGTAAAGCGATCCCTTGTCGGTGGAGAAAGGATCGGTATAGTAAAACCGATAGGTGTCATTGGTGCGTGAAGCGTTGAGCTTTTCCACCGCATGACTACTCGCCCAGAGTGGCTTGCGCGCTGCGCCGCAGGGCTGTGCCATCGACAGGCAGCCCACGAGAGCCACGATCCATAAAATCACTTTGCAGAATTTCTTCATTGTTGTATCGAGTTATATTTCTTTTCTTGATATTCTCTCTCATATCCTTCCACCGTCTTCCCGATGTCGTATTCCGAGGCTCGGCGCTGGCAGGCTGTCACCACCTTATTATATAATGCGTGGTCGGAGGCGAGACTTCGGATGGCGGCTGCGAAGGCCTTGGGGGTGTTCTCCACCAAGACGCCGGCTTCCTGCAACGTGTCGCGCACGCCCTCCACGTCGCTGCCGATGAAGGGGCGGCCCGACGCCATGCCCTCCAGCGAGGAGAGAGAGAGTCCTTCGTGGTGGGTGGCGAGGGCGAGTATGTCGGCGGTCTTCAGTAGCCGGGGGATGTCTGTTCGTATTCCGAGAAACGCCACCCGGTCGGCCACGTTCAGTTGCTCCGCCACCTGCTCGCACTCCTTGCGGCGTACGCCGTCACCCACGAGGGCGAGACGGAAGGTCGGGGGCAACAGACTCATCGCTTGTATCAATATCTCCTGGTATTTCTGCGGACGGAAGGCTGCCACCATCATCACCAGCGTGGATGCTGCGGCTTCCTTTCCTTCCCCGGGGAACAGACCCGCCCGGTCTGTCACCGTGGCCGTGGCGAAGCGTTGGGTGTCTATGCCGTTGCTGATGGTCACGGTGCGGGTCTTAGGGGCTTGCCCATCGCCCAGCGACGTTCTCAACGCCTTCTCCGTCTCCTCGCTGCAACAGACTATCGTACTGTAGCGGCTATACATCCAGCGGTCTATCTGCCGCCAGTACCATTTTCCGCGGCGGCGGTTGTGGGTATTGTGCTCCGTCGTCACCAGACGGCAACGGGTGCCATAGCTTGCCGCAGCCAACAGCAGTTGGCAGGGGGTGTTGTGGGCGTGTACGATCTGGTAAGACTTGATGAAGCGGTGCAGGGCGAAGACGAGCAGGGGGTTGTGCATCGCCCCCGGCGTTTCCGCCAGCGCATGGATGGGTATGCCCTCCTGCTCCAGTTGCGTGTAGAAAGGGGTTCGGGTGCCGTCGAAGAGTAGCAGCTCCACCTCGTGTCCACGACGGCGAAGCCTCGGGAGCAAATCGACGAGCAGGTGCTCCGCCCCTCCTGTGCGCAGGGACGTGATAACGTGTAGGATTCTCATTTCAGGATATAGTTCGGGATGCTTTTGAACGCCGGGGTATGCACCCAGCGCCAGCCCTCGCGCAGTCCTTGCAGATACTGCGCGATGTAACTCGCCTTGCGCATCGCCACCGAGGCGGCGGTCATCACAAGAACCAT
>CAVGEN010000138.1:0-6414 GCA_963628185.1 Waltera intestinalis
GGGCAGGATGTTGGGCGGCGTGATGAAGGCGAGGGCGAGGTCGTATTCGCCGAGGTGGTGAAGGCTTGGCAACTGCGGCACGACATACTTGCTGATGAAGCGAAAAATGGCATCGCCGTCCTTGGGCCGCTCGCGCCGCACGTACTGTCCGAAGCGGAACTTCGCCCAGAGGCGTGCCAACGTCACCCGCAAATAACCTTTGCGGAGGGCTTCCTTCATCGGCCGCTCCACCATGGTGTAGGCACCGACGGTGGGCAGCACGTTCACCCAGTCGGGGATGAACTGCATCATCTCGCCGCGCGGGTCGTTGAGGAAGAGATCGACATCGACCTTCTCGGGGTCGAGTGCCATGAGCAGTCCGATGAGACTGGTCTCCGCACCACCTATCTCAAGGTAGTGCATGTTGATGAAAATACGGGGTTTGGTCATTGATTTTGAACTATGCGTCATTCTAGATTGGTGGGCAAATGAAAGTGTGTCCAAACGGCATCGACGAGACTGCTTATTGTGGGGCGGCGGTAGCTCGCCACATCAACCACTGTCACACCCTTGTATTCATTGAGCGTGTGCATGCCGTGGTCGAGGCGTTTCCGCGGCGATTTCAGCCGTGCCGTTTCGGTGAAGGTAAACATACCTTTGTCGTCTTTCTCTATCCTTTGTATCGACAGTCCGCGTCCATATCCTCCGTTGCAGTCTTGTGCCGGGCGGTACAGGCTGCCACCGATTTTGAAGAATTCGCCACCATTGCGGGCGACATTGTCGTTGAAGGTAACGGTCTGGTGGTAGGCATACTCACCTTTTCCGTCTTTCATGTATATGTGCAGCTTGGTGCCGTTGGCATCGGGACCTAGTGTGGCAAAGATGTATTCGTTTCCGTCAATATCCTGGCGCAAGGCGTCTATCAGCGGTTTGTCGCATAAGGGGGGGGGCGCAGGGCACGCACTTGGCTGCGGCTTCATCATACAGGTAGGCATTGAGTTTTCCGCCTGCCGAATTTTCGGGAATGACATACACCGCATCGCCTTGTCTGACAATCGTGGGGAAACTCAGGTGAGTGTCAAGGTCGAGCAGGGTGTCGTTGCGCTCCAGGGTGTAGTCGTTGCGTGCGACGGTGAGGCGTGCGATGCGCCCTTTGGCTGTGGCGTTGACAAACTCTTCCACGAGCAATATGATGTGTGTGGGAGTGACATCAAGCACAAATGGGTCGGCAAACCAACGGTCATTGGGCACGCCTTTCAGCAAAGCAATCTTGTAGTTGCTGCCCGTGGCGATGTTTTCGCGAGTAGTTTGTGGAAAACCTATCTGCCATTCGTTGACGGTCAATCGCCAATAGAGTTTATATAGTAAATTGTTTATCATGTCTTCTTTTTTGTTTTCCGCTGCCGATACCCCACCACATATCCGCCCACCGGCGTGCGGCTGATGAGCCACGACAAGGCGAGGGAGAGGGTGAACGCCAGCACGGCGGTGACGAGTATCTGGAGCGCAGGCGGCAGGGCGGCGATGGACGGAACGTTCCACAGCAGGGTGCGCATGATGAAGATGTGCATGAGGTAGATGCCGAATGTCTGCGCAGACACCTTGGCGAAGGCCGTCTGATACTTGCCCAGCCGGTGACAACACTTGGCTACCGCTTTCAGCAATGTCCACCAGAACACGGCTTGCAGCAGGACAAACACCGAGGCGGTGTTGCAAGTGAAGAGTGTGGAATCCACATCTATATGGAGCAGATGGGTGGCCAAAGGCACACCGATAGCCACGGCGTAACCAAGTGAGGCTTGCCACAGGCGTATCTTGCTGCCATAGTGCTGCAGCCAGTGCCCCAACAGGAAATTGCCCGCACATCCCGAGAAGTAGTAGAAGATGCCGGTGATGCTGTCGTTGATGTCCACGACATATCGCAGCAGGGGATAGCACAAGGTGACGACCCAAAGTCCGAGATACAGGCGTTCCTCCTTCTCGCCAGCCCCCGCCAACCATGCCGAGAGGATGGGTGTGAGCAGGTATAGCCCGATGAGGGTGTACATGAACCACAGCACGCCGCAGCCCTGCGCCGCAAACGGTATCGACAGCACCTTGCGTACGATGTGTGCCGCCCCGAGGTGCTCCCTCAGGCTCAGCATCACCAGATAGACGGCCGACCAGACAAGCACGGGCACCACGACCTTACCCAGCCGCTTGCCCAAGAAGGCTCGCGTAGAGCGTTGTGGCACAGCCGCATACGTAATAGGGGGGGGGTAATAACAGTGCCCCACTCACCATGAAAAACAGGGCGTTGCAGGGCGTAGTGACCAGACTGACTCCAGCCAACAATACCGAGTGTTCTTCTGCAGACGGCAACGGCGAATGGGTTGTCACTACCATCAGACAGGCAAGGATGCGGATGAGGTCGAGAGAGAAGTCGCGGTGTTTCATTGCGAAATATTGTTCCTTTGGGGTTATTATGGCATTACTTTAGATTTGCCATGCTTTATGAAAGCCAAATATCTTTTAATGATTTTGTTTACATCTCGCAAAAACGAGAATACGGAAACACAAATCTTAATTTGCAGCATGCTTTTATTCCTGCAAACTGTTCTATATAGTTTCTGCTCTATTCCTTTTTCATTGTTTTTTGCATACTCGAACGCTTCTTCCGTCAAGGGGTCGCCCATGATTCTGTCCATCTCTTCATCCACTTGTTTCTTTGAAAAATTACACCGGGGATGAGTAAGGTTAAACATCATACAATTTATGACATCATGATAAAAACGACGGTTGAGATAATCATCCAATCGTTTGTCAACGAATTTCCAATGACTCTTTAAATCCTCAAAATGTTTGCGAACAGATTTATAGATGTCAAAACGATCCGGGATAAAATTCGAGCGGGTGTTACCCTTGTAATATATATAATAGGTATATAATACGTCGGAAGATATGTAGGCTTTATCTAAATATTGGTAAACTTTTAGATTGAACACCTCGTCTTGTTGAATACGCTGATTTTCAAACCGCAAGTTGTGTTTATCCAAAAATGATTTTCTGTAAAACTTGTTCCACGGAAATCCATTCATCTTAAAAACGACTAAATCCATGAAACTGTTTTTCAATTCATCATTCGAACAGATTAGCCTGCTTGGAAAACTTACAGTGCATTCTATTGGATATTCGGTCTCTACGCACTTATAGCCAAACAACAAAAAATCGACATCATACGAAACCATTTTTTCGACATTTCGCTCCAATAGTTCTTGCGATATTTCATCATCAATATCAAAAAAATAGATATACTTTCCTGCCGCATTGTCTATACCTTTATTTCTAGCACCGCCAGATCCTTGATTGTCTTGATGCAAGACTTTTATTCTTTCATCCTTTTGTGCCCATTCATTGCATTTATCCAAACTACCATCTGTAGAGCCGTCATCCACTAGAATAATTTCAAATTTACGGTATGTCTGGGCCAAGAGGTTTTTTATACCTCGGTCAATAAATCCCTCTACATTATAAATCGGCACAATAACCGACACCTCAATGTCTGCCATAGTAGTTATTCTCTTTTATGGATGTCAAGAACACTTTTGGTAACAACTGTTGTTTTGCTTGGAATTTCGACATTAGACAACAAGCAATTATATCCTACAATAACTTCATCATTGATGATTGTACCTTTTAATATTGAAGCCTTCTCTCCAATCCAGCAATCATTACCAATTATTACGGGTTTTGTCTTAGGTCTTTTGTTCTCGTATCCATAATACGGATAATGTTCTTCTGTAATATGCCTACGCACATCCTTGGGATAGACATTGTGAGTATTTGTGTCCCATATATTCACATTGTAACTTATTTGATTATAGTTTCCAATAGACACAACTTCATCGCAACGTATTTCTGACCCACTGTTAATATTAGTATAATCCCCAACACTGATATTTCCACCAAATCTAACCCAAAGTCGAGATGCACTAATCTTTGAATGATGTCCGATTAGGATTTTTCCACTTTCTATATTTAGCATTACCTTTTCAGACGCACTTCCAACAATGCTATTATTTCCAATAACACAAGCACCTGAATCTATTGATAATACAGCATTTTCTATCCGCACATTGTCACCAATTTCCACACAGGAGCCTGGTGTCACAATTATACGACTATTCTTTATGGTGACATTTCTGCCTATTTTCGCATTTGCACCTGTGCAAACCCGGAAATAGGATTTATGTAAAAGCCATTTATATTTGATTTCTTTTAATTTACCCCCCCAATTTTTCAAGAAATATAACTTGCAATAGTCAAACTGCGATATATTGTTCATCGGTTGCTGATTTTACCAAGTGTAGTTGTAACAAAAGACATAACCATGCCTTTCTCTTTCTCTCTGAACATCAATAGCCAGAAAAGAACGATCAAACAGAGCCAGCCCACAAGACAGTCGATTACCAAACCGCCAAAACTCGTTGCTCCTCCATGCATCAGTCTGCCAACACCGAAAACGATGGCAGCGGCGATAACAAGAGATTTGATATAGTCAAAGAATATGACCGAGCACTTGATTTGAGGTATGTTCTGGTGCAACAGGTAGATATCGACAAGAGCAACTGTCGTTTGGCTGACGACGATGATGGAATAGCCTACAACAGGACTGGCATGATGCCATTTCAGAACCCCATAAATCGCTACTGGCGTGAGCATATATATAATGTTCCGCACAATGGCACTCCGCCGTATCTTGCCCGAAGCATGTAGGCCGATAGTAATAATGTGCGATACGCCGGTGATAAACATGACCACCAAGAGCAGGCGGCAGAAACTGACACAATATTCAGGGACATTGCCCAGCCAAAGTTTCAACACGTATGGGGCATCGATAAACATCGGTATCGTCACGATGCCCACCAAGAACAGATTCATTCTGATGGTGGAAACCATCAGTTGGTTCATCCGTTGGAAATTACCCGCGGCATAGTTGGTGATGATCTGCGGGCGCACTGCCGTCGTGATGTTACCGGCGAGCATCATCAGAATGCCCTGAACAGTGGCTGCTATGCCACCGGCCGCATTGACCACCGTGCCAAAAAACATATTTAATACCACATTGCTTCCATATACCCGAAGTGAGTAGCCACATTCCGCCAGCAGGTTCCATACGGAAAAGCCCAGCATAGGCTTTACAATCTTCTTGTTGAAGACAAGGTGCAGATGGCTCTCTTTGTAATTCTTGATGCAATAGAACCGATAGATGAAAATCATCAAGACGGAGACCGCCAACGAAAGCAGGGAATAGACAATCAGTTTGTCCCAAGCGGCAATGGTGATCAGATAGACTATCACCAACTTGAGGCCGACGTTCAGCAATTCGATATAGGCGTATATGTCCATCTTCTCGTGGGCCATAATCACCGCAGAATAGGGTACTTGCGTGATGCCCAAAAACGAAGCCACGATACTGCACTGATAGACCACATGGGCTGCCGTCATTCTCCCCTCAGGAATGACCATCTTGTTGCACAAAAGCCACAGACCCGCCGTTTCCGCTATCAGCACCACCACAAAGGCTATGCCTATATGAATAAGGAGTGCGCCATTGAAAGTATCGTTGAGCCGCGTCTCGTCTCCTTTGCCCATCTCAAACGTCAAGAAACGCGAGGTGGCTGCAGACATGGCAGAATTCAAGAATGCGAACATGCCGACGATGCCGCTCACGACACCATATACGCCATAGTCGCTCACCCCCAACACTTGCAGCACTACCCTGCTCGTGTATAAACTGACGATGACAGACAGTAGTGTGCGCAAGTAGAGTGCGATTGTATTCTTGGCTATTCGCTTGTTGCTGTCAGAAGACATGAAAATGATGTGTTATGATTTCTTCTCCTCCGTATAATACCCGCTATAGTATCCCTTGCCATAATACCCGTAGTGGCCGTAGTAGCCGTAGCGGTGGCCGCCGTAGGACGAGTATGACTTGGAGCCGTTGAGGAGGATGGCGAGGTTCTTGTATTTGCCCGTCTCATACCACTGCTCTACGGTGGGCAGGAGCGAGCGGTCGAAGAGGCCGACGCGGATGACAAACAAGGTCACGTCGGTGTGGGGGGTGATGATGCTCACGTCGGCGACCATGTCGCTCGGCGGACAGTCGATGAAGATATAGTCGTACTCGGTGCGCAGTTTCTCTATCAATGCGCCGAAACGGGAGGAGTAGAGCAACTCCGTGGGGTTGGGAGGTATCGTGCCGCAAGGCAGGATGTCGATGCTTCCGTCGTGGACGAGAAGGCTGTGGTAGTCGTCGGTCTGCGCGCCGAGGTAGTTGCTCACGCCGAGTTTGGGACTCTTGTAGTACTGCGAAAGTGAGCCGTGGCGCATGTCGAGGTCGATGACGAGGGTCTTCTTGCCGTTGACCGCCATGGTGAGGGCGAGGTTGTGGGA
>CAVGEN010000139.1:0-6157 GCA_963628185.1 Waltera intestinalis
AGGGATGCAGACTGACCACTTGCGACAGTCCGCCGTCGGCTATCTGCTGTTGCAGCACATGGCATTGGTCGCCCTCGCCATAGATGTTGAGATGCCAGTCGGGGTGACACTTGGTCACCGTTTTCCAAGCCTCAACGAGCAGGTCGAAGCCTTTTTGTTCGCAGATGCGTCCCATGGCCACCACCCGGCGACTGCGGTAGCCACAAGGTGCGGTGACGGGCAGACAGGTGAAATTGGGGATGACCTCCACCCGACGTGCCGACGGCCATAGAGCGGCATCGTCGTGGGTGAGTGTCACCACGGCCGTGGCACGGCGTGCGGCGAAGCGTATCATCCACATAGACAAGGCCGGCCAAGTGCGCACCCTTGTCAATTCCGTGATGTTGCAGTGGCTTTCTATGATTGTGCGTCCACAGAAGGTGTAGAACGACAGCGGCACATAGTTGCTGGAGGCAATGAGTATGTCGGTCTGCAACTCTCGCAGTACCGCATCAATCCTCCGTTTCCCCTGCCACTCGTTGCGTAGCCATCGGCAAATATAACCAAGGGGATTCTTGCGGAAAGGCCGACTCTTCCCCATCCTATCCATTGGCGGCAAACAGATCTGCCGTACTTTGTCAGAGAGCGCAAATGCGTTACGCGCGTCCTCCGTCTGCCACACGCAGATGACGCATACGGCATAGCGTCCCGTATCGGCCAGCGCATTCATTTTTTCGGTAAGGATGCGCTCCATGCCACCCTTTATCGTCAGCGACCCTACAACGTAGGTGATGTTTAGTTTCGTCTTTGGGGTCATTACTGTTTCTTGTGGTAGGCAAAAAAGGCTCATCATTGACGGTTCTCGTCAAACCAGTTGAGCCAACCGTCAATATTGTACTTCCAAAAATGCTTGTTGGTAAAATCATCGTAAATGCGCATGAGGCAAGAATCGGAGACATTGAGGCCATTCGGGAGTTTTTCCCCCATAGGGGGGGGGGGAGAAATGGCCGGTTGAGGTCATACACCTCGGCCACTATCCGCCGCGCCTCAGCAATCGACATCTTGCTCGTCTGCATCTTCATACCAGCAGACAAGGGACGGAGTAGAGGATATCCTATAGAAGAAATGATTTTTCGAATGTTCATCATTGATTACTTTCTCGTTTTCCACCGTATCACCCCATAGAGCGCGATGCCGAAGGGCACGGCGCAGAGAGTCATGAGTTTGCGGGGCGACTGGCTGAGCCACTTTCCGTCGCGGGCGATGATGCACTCGGCGACGTAGTGGATGGCAGAGCGCCAACAGTTCTTCGTGGTGCTGCGGCGGAGCGTCATCTCCTGCAGGCGGCATTTGGCAAAACTGCGCGGACTGCGCATATACTGCTTGTAGATGTTCGCCGACATGCTGTCCCCCTGCTGGTACTCCACGAAGCAGAAGTTCTCGTTGACGAGCAGCACGGGATAACGGTCGCACACGTTGATCAGCATGTAGATGGGATTAAAGTCCTTCTCGCCGGGGAAGCCCACCTGTGGGGCCACGGCGCGCATGAGGTCGGTGCGCATCACCTGCTTGGAGTCGCCACGGTGTATGTTCTGGATGTGCAGGTCGAGGAAATAGGCTTCCGTCATGCCCTCGGGGAAGAACCCTGCGATGGGCTTGTCGGTGCCGGCGTAGAAGTCGAGTCCCGTGATGCCGGCATACTCATGGTCACGGGGGCGGTCGTTCCACAGCGTCACGATGCGCTCCACTGCCATGGGCGGCATGAAGTCGTCGGAGTCGATGCAGACGTTGAGTTCGGTCTCGATGTTGAGATAGGCAGTGTTGTAGCCCGTGTAGAGACCGCCGTTCTCCTTATAGATATAACGCAGGGTGAACGGAGCCTCCTTCTGCCACGCCTCCACCATGGACCGTGTGCCGTCTGTGCTGCCGTCATCGACCACGAGCCACTCGAAGTCGTCGCTCGTCTGGCGGCACAGACTGTCATACACCCTGCCCAGCGTGTGGGCACGGTTGTAAGTAGGAGTAAATATAGTAAGAGTTTTCATAATTTGCTATATGCAGATTACCAGGAGGCTGCCGGGCACGTTCATTGATTACGTTTTTCCTTTTTCCGAAAATACCGTGCCATCGACAACCTAAGCAAAGGCTCTTTCTCTCACAAGCCTTGGCATATAATAATTTTTCTTGTTCGCATCACCCAGTCCCAGTTTTGGATAAACCATTCCTCCAACGCCAGGCAGCACCACGCCTTTCGAATCCCTATCATCATCAACGGCAAAGGTTACGAAAGAGAATTTGGATGACACATCTTCAGGAAATTCCTTCATCAGACTATCTTTGGCAGCAACATACATCACAGGGGCGGCAATGATAATCTTCTTGGGTGAAACTCGCCCAATCAAATGATTCACTTGCGACTTAACCACACACGAAGTGCTGATAATCGACTTTACAATAATCATCGTATCACATGTATCACCCGCCAAATCAATATAAGACTTGTCTATCGTGGAAACTTCTATCTTTGGATTGTCGCAAACTACTATTCGGCGTGTCCACAAGACGGCAAGACCGGCGTCCTCGTGCAAATTGTCTTTCAATCCTTTTGCCAACCAGTCGGCGTCCTCGGAAGCACATACTACCAGTGCCTTTCCCATATCAGGATTATGTTCTGCTATCAATGTTCCAAGTTCGGCACCTAATTCATTGAAGGCCATGCGATAATCTGCCGGACTAACGTCCTGCCTTACCAATTGGGCCAAAGCATTTTTTACCTTGCCCTCATTCGCATGATTCAAATTTACATACTTCCTTGCCATAATCCGATGTTTTAAATCAAGTTCTGTATCATTTCTTCCACTCCTCCAAGAGACAACAATGACTTCATCTTCTGGTTGTTCAATGCCAAAGAACCAGCAAAACCACGCCACTTCCAGTTTAGCACACAATGTTCCATCTTGACAGAAAAGCCCATTCTTGCTAACAAAGCACACAATTTATCTGCCATTGCCGGATCAAAAATTTCTTCTCCTACCAGTACTCGCCTCATTTTAGCCCACATTTCCTTTACTTTCAATCCCTGGCACATACCTCCAGTCCAAAGCCCCAAGAGTACTGTGGCTACGTTTTCTATTTTATCAATCTCACAAGGCTCGCACCCAATAGCCGTCATTGCGACAGCTGCAAACGCGGGGTAATAAGCATACCTGTTGAAATCCTCAAACATCGGATAGAATTCCACCGAAGCGACCTCCTTTAACCCATCTGGCAATTTCCTCACAAGACTTTCCTTACGATGAGCCGTCACGAGTTTCAACAAGAAGTTTTCCGAACATTCTTCACAAAGTCCAGCCTGCATCATGAAATCATACATCAGATCTCCATGTTGCATCCTACCCCAGGACAGGTTCTCTTGATTTTTCAACTGATGATATATCTTATACCTGTCATCGACAATAAGCAAGTCATCCACATATGCCCCTTCCACTTGCGAGGAGACAACTGCGTCACAATGCCCCTCAGACATTTCACGCAAGATTGAAAAGACAGCATAGTAATCTTCATATAGATTTCCCTTTCTGCCACTTTCCCCTCCACGGTGCTTGTTGGATAAATAATCCCTTTCTGATTCATTCATTATTGTCTGTCTTTAGGTCGGTCTGCAAATATACTTTATTCAATTAGCTTTTACAGAAGGTTCTCCATAACGCTTTTTGTACTCTTCATATAGAGCGTCAGCGTATTTCCCGATAATGATTTCCTCATTATTTTTTATACCTAACATAGCTTAAAGTATTTTA
The DNA here is from genome assembly GCA_963628185.1 of Waltera intestinalis. Classification (GTDB taxonomy): domain Bacteria; phylum Bacteroidota; class Bacteroidia; order Bacteroidales; family Bacteroidaceae; genus Prevotella. The sequence continues at coordinate 3,780 of CAVGEN010000139.1, forward strand.
GTTCGCTGCAAATATACAACATTTCCTTACATTTCGGTTTCAAGCATCCCAACATTTATATATATTTAAACATTTTATGGCTCGTCATCGGCCAGTCCCTACTGCATAATGCTGTCGAGACAGACGCCAATGTAGCGGCGGCAATTATAAAGGGGAATGATACTGGATAACCACATGGGGAATACAAACAAATGACACAAACAGCATACTTTTCTCATCTTACAGGCTCGCAAAATCCCCGGGCCTAGATAAAAGTTATGTTCAACGTCGTTGAATACAAGTTCAACGTTGCTGAATGTAAGTTCAACGTCGTTGAACATAAATATTGCAAGGGGGCAAGAACTTTTTTGTGGTCTAGCACAAGTGCAACAGGCGGTTACTCCATCGGTCGATGCGCAGAATGACATACCCCACCGCCATACTGCCGGCCAGCGTTGCCGCAAGCATCAGCAAGGGGTAGTGCAAGGCGTAGATGTAGTCTTTGAAACAGTAATAACAAATCCATGTATGGACAAACCACACCACCGTGCTATACCGCCCCAGCAGCCGCCAGCCACGTTTGATGATCCCCAGCCACTCAATGCGGATGAACAAGGATATCATGACCAATGAACTGAGTTGTCCATAGGGTGAGAAGTCAACTATACATATCGAAAGGAACACCAGTGCGAACAAAGCCAACAACACCCACTGCGGCTGCGCCAGCAACCACACTACCGGACCATGAAACTCACGGTCGGCGCACTTGCAAAACACCGCCCCCATGACAAACATAAACAGGCAGTCGAAATAAAGCACCACTTGATAAATGGCATAATGGTCGTGAAAAAACGCCGTGTAGTAGCTGCTCACCAGAAACATGGCTGCGAAAGTAAGCACATAGCTCACCGCCATCATCCGCAAGCACCTCACCCTATCCAACAAGCGGAACAACCATTTGCTCGTCAGCGCCAGCATCACATACGGAAAGAGAAACCATATCTCTAAGTTCCAATATGTACGAAACGCCGTGATGCTCTCCAGAACAACTGTCCAAGAACCAGGATAAGACTCCGGTCTCAACCAGCATGCCAAGGGTACGAACACCAACAGCGACAACCAGTAGAGTTTATACAGTTTTACAATTCTTTTAATTTGCCCCCCCCATATTAGGCCGGGCCTTGCTTGTAAAATATAATCCATAGCCGCTGATAAAGAGGTAACATCCTACAGGATTGCATGCCCGTATCAGCCATGATGCCAAGGGCACGCCCTGTATCGAGCACAGGCTGAACGCATCGCCCATGTACCCCTCTGCATAAAGATGGTACACGATCATGCAAAGCAGGGCAAAGCCCCTCAACATCAACGAAGTGTCTTTGGAGATGTAGGTTATTTTCATGATTTTCTTGTCGTGTCTGAAAATGTTATTTTTCTTTTTCTTACCAATACAGCGTACTCATGAGGAATGTAAACCCGGCGTAGGCCAAGAGTATGTATCCCGTCTTGCGGTCCTGGTCTTCCCACGTGTCGATGTTCACCAATGGATAGGCGATGATGATGGGATAGAGAAACCAGGAGAGGTAGGCGAAGCGGTTGCTGAACGAGGCGCGGATGACCATCACCCAGAAGGCGTTGGAGAGGCAGTAGGTAATGGAGAGCACGCGGTACCAGTTGTCATAGCACTTGCGCTTCACGCAGTTCACCCACGTCATCACCACGGGCCACATACTATAAAAAAGGAAGTCCCAGCGGAACCCCGAGTGGGAAAAGCTAGACATGTCGTTGCTCGTGTCGGCATAGCCTGACATACGGTCGTCGAAGCCCAAACTGCCGAAGAACGAGGTGACGGCACCTCCCGCCACCAAGGAGACGGGAATGGACAACAACCAGAAATATACGGCATAGCGGGCATCCTTCAGCAGGAAACGCCCCACCACAAATGCGGCGATGGGCAACATCGTACTGCGGTGGATACCGAACGCCAGCAGACACAACCCTGCTCCCGGCCAGATGAGACCCTTGCCTTTCAATATCAAGGCGAAGCCCAGCAGTAGCAGGTGGCACGCCGAACCGTTGCGGATGCCGTTGATACCATAGGTGTAATAGGACAAGGACGTCAATACGAATATCATGCCCAGCAGGGTCTTGTTGGGCATCAATATCTTCACGCACCCTAATGCCGAAAAGACATAGATGACATAGATGACGGTGAAATAGCCCACCACATCGAGATTCATCATCTTGCACGCCACACATATCCACTGCCAAAACCACTCGCTCTTCCAGTCGAACTTCACCGCATAGGGATCGGTAGACATGTAATTGCCGGCGTAGGCTCCCGTATCGCCGTAGGCTGGGGAGTTCAACGGACGGTTGGCCATCCAAAACGAGAGGAT
>CAVGEN010000140.1:0-6133 GCA_963628185.1 Waltera intestinalis
AAGAAACTTGGAAAAACTAATAGATATGGCAACAGAAAAGAAAGATTATGAGATAGAAGACCTCGACAAGGAATGGAATGGCTACCTTGGCAAGTGGGTGCAGAAATTCATCAAGGACAACTTGATTTCCTTGAAGGACGGCAAGCTTGGCTACATAGACCAAGAGATTGTGCAGGAGGGTAACAACTCGCACATCTACTGGAGGTTCTTTGCAGACGAGGAGAGCTACAACCAGTGGTACAATGATAAGGATACCTACGCCAGCAACGTAAAGCATGCCTATGATTTCGTTACTGCAAAGGCGGAGCTTCAATACATACTCAGAACATCCATAGCCAAGAGACCCAGTGATGTCATCGTTAAGGGTGCAGAGTGCATTGCCTCCATCAACTACAACAGTTATTATGGTGAGCCTAGCGAGAAGGACGAGGCAAGTGGAACTCTCACTGTGTCTGTCAATGGTGCTGATGTGCCTGACTTAGCCCAGACACTTGAGTCATCTGGCACGGCAGAGGGCAAAAACTATGATGTTGACCTCACCAACTACCTTGTGTCTGAGGTGAACACTGTCAAGATTACGGTGGCAAACACCCATGGGCAGAGCAGAACCTTCTCCTTCTCAATCAAGACAGTGTCATTGAGCATTTCCTTCGATGCAAGTTACGTGGAGACACTTGTGAGGGATGGCATGTGGACTTTACGTATAATGAAGGACGGCGTGAATGCCACTGTGTATTGCAAGGTCACAAATGGTGACAAGAGCGAGACACTTACCAAGACATTCAACAGCAACTCTGGTGAGTTTACCATAGACTCGAAAGGCACTTACCAGTCAGGTGTGCATAAGATTGAGGTGTGGGCCGTCAACTCTGAGTATGGCATTACAACTGACAAGATACATACTTCTTACATCAAGAAGGGAAGCGTGTCTGCCATTGGTATAGGCAAGGACGCTCCTACGTCTGCCACCCAGTACTCTACAGTGCAAGTGCCTTACTACTTCTATCTCCCTAATGAAGCCATAGGAACAGAGATAACAGTTGGCTTGAAGGTGCTCTACAATGATGGCGCAGATGAGGTGAGCCTTACAAACCAAGTGGCTGTGCTTGATGACAACCATACATCGGGCACTACACCATTGAAGGCTACCATACCACTTGACCTCAATGAGTATGCTCCCAAGATAAGTTTGGTCGTAACTATTGGAGACATAAGTGCTACACACGACATCACCATCAAGGAAGCTGGTGTCACCTTGGAGGCGGTGGACGAATGCAAGGTATATTACACTTTCAAGGGCAGGACTAACTCTGACGAGGGCATTGAGAACTTGGAGAGTTACTACAATGGCACGAGAACTTCAAGGCTTGTGCGCTCAGACAACTTCAAGTTGAACGACTATAGTGGTTTCCTTGACGGCAATGGTCTTACCATTGGTGCAGGAAAGACTGTCACCCTCATGGACTGGCAACCGTTTGCGGAGAACTTTGGCGCAAGTGGCAATCAGCATGGCAGGACGGTGGAGATAGAGTTTGAGACTGGTCTGTGCTCTGATGAGAACGCTGTAATCATTGACTGCATGGATGACACTACAGGATTCCGTGTGTATGCCAACAGAATAGAGGTAAGATGTACGCAAGGAAGTATTTTGAGCTACTTTCCAGAGGCGAAGAGAATCAAGCTGTCTATCTCCATTGACGGTGTGACAACCAACACTGTGAACAACCTTGGAACTGGCAGTGCCGTAAGCAGGGATGCCAACCTTGCATATCTTTGCATCAATGGTGTATGCGTGCGTATGTTTGACTATAGCACGGCAAACTGGAAGCAATCTACTCCAAAGAATATTGTCATAGGCTCAGACTTAGCCAAGGTTATTGTTTACTCAATCAGAGGCTATGAGAAGTCTATCACTCCTTATCAAGCCCTCGGTAACTATGCCTATGATACTCCCGACGTGGAGGATATATATGACAGCTACGGAATACTAGACCATTATGGCAAGGTGAACCTCGCAAAGAGAAACGACATCCTCAACAGCACAGGAAACGTCCATAACCCAGATGAGATTATCTCCTACGAGAAGGTAAAGAAAGCCCTTCCTACAACACCTGTCATCGTTTGGAACTTGGATAGAATACCTGTGACGAAGAAAGATACTGTTACAATCAATGGTACTGATTTCGACAACCCTAGATGGAACAAGGAGACTGATGGGTGGGCTACTGCACCATTTACAGTAGGTGAGCATAAGTTTGCGGCAGATGGTACATCTTCCGAGAGTTATCCTTTGCCTTACAAGAACTTTGCGGAGGACTTTGATTCCGCGAACATTGTCGTGGGCAAGGAAGAGGAGACGGAGACACACACATTGTACTCCATCACTGTAGGCGTGGAGACTGGTGAGAAGGAAATGGTGCATAAGGTGAACTTCGCATCTTCCGAGGGTATCTTCAACATCCATGCGATGAATATGTACCAGCAGATTCTCCTTGCTTGCGCCAAGACCAACAACGCCCTCTACACCACCTACCAAAAAGCGCAGGCAGATACTGGCGAGGATGTGACTTACAGGAAGTCTCTGAGCGGTTTTCCCGAGATTGGTTTCAGAAGAACCTCAACGTCTGGAACTGCAACACCTACATTCCTCAGCATCTACAACTTCATCAACAACAAGTACTCTGCCTCCTTCCTTGGTTTCCCTGCAAAGGACTACAAGAGCGGTCAGATATGGGAGGTTGACGAGAATATAAACAAGTTCAATAGGGTCATAGAGGACAATAAGGTGAACGGTGAGACAGTAACGCAGTCAATAGCAACACAAGACAGCGGACCGCTGTACTATGCAAGAGTGCCCAAGAAGTCACCGACCAACACAAGCAACAAGCTTGGTGTCCTAAGCAAATACACTGATAATGTTGAAGCCTCAAACGAGGAGCTGGCGGCAATCAAGCGTTTCCATAATTGGGTAGTTTCCACAAATGTGCTTCTTGCCGAGAGATACAAGCGTGAGAATGCCGACTATGCTACTTTGTCTTCCCCCGTCACTTACAATGGAACTACCTACAAAAAGGACAATCCTGCATATAGGCGTGCGAAGTTCACAATGGAGGCAGACACATACTTGAAGCTTGACAGTGCCATATTCTACTTTGTCTTCTGTCAGTGGATTATAGGCATGGACTCCATGGACAAGAACATGAGTATAGCATTTGATTCGATAACTTGGAATAATTAATTATTATGGCAACAATAAGAGAAGCTAAGGCTGATATATTTTTGAGAGACACTGATAGCCAGTCTCTCTTCAATAACTCTGGTGTTCTTTCATTCAAGTACTACCATGAGTGGAACGACTGCTACAACCCCACTACTGATGACACCGTGGAAATAGACGGTGAGGTCTATAACGAGGAAACAGGCGCCTACGAGCCTAATATACCTAGTGGCTATTCGGCAGTCTTCAATGGCAAGCAGTCCGCATTGTGGGACAACATGGTCAAGTGTTTCCCTGAGAGAATCAAGGAAATGTATGGCTATATGCGCAACAGGGGGTTGTCTTATGAAGGCATGCTCTCCAAATACAAGGAGTTCTGGAAGTATTGGTGCGAGAACCTGTATAACGCAGATGCCTTTGGCTATGCTAATACAGGCAACTTTGCTATGGCTTATGGTGACAAGCTCCAACTCATGACCTATTTCTTCGAGAAGAGGCAGCGTTACATGGACAGCAAGTTTCAATGTGGCTCATCCACAGACAACGCTGCTCGTATGCGCTTTTATGGTGATGGAAATGGGGCGGCATTAAAATATTGCCAAGCCATTTACGCCAACCTGCAATGGGGAGCTAGCAACTATTCCCAGCAAAGAAACATCAAGGTAGGCAGTTACTCCTACATGCCTTACGGCTTTACAGGGGCTGATGATGCCACATTCATCATCAATGACGCAGACCTCGTTACGGAGCTTTCGTCATACACTAAGGACTCAAAGGGCAATTACACAATCAAGGGCATTGAGGGTCTTGGCAATGTCAAGTTTGACCAACAGATGATATTGCTGAAAAGACTCACCAAGTTTGTGATGGACTACACTGCCTCAACCCCCAACACAAAGGAGGATGGTGGTCAGTTCGACATGAGCAGCATGACCATGCTGAAACAGGTAATTGTGAGGAATGTGACAAACCTGAAGAAGACCATTGTCCTCTCCTCAGACTTATTGGAGGAGATAGACTTCACTGGCACTCCCATTGCTGGTTTGAGTACTCCTCCTACAGATATGCTCACAAAGCTGGTGCTCCCTAGTACCATCAAGGAGCTTAACCTTGTGGGTTATACCAATCTGGAAGCAAAGAACCTCAGCATAGCAGGGTATTCAAACATAGAGACCCTTGACATCGAGGATTGTCCTAACCTTGATAGCTATTCCATCTGCAAGGCTTGCTATGACGCAGGGGCAAAGCTCTCCAACACCACAATAAAGGACATTGATTGGAATCTGGACAATGTGGACGTATTGATGTACTTGGCTTCAAAGAAGGCTACCTTGCAAGGGAAGATAGTTGTTGTGGATAGTATAAAGCTGACTTCTGCACAAGTCAGCTCATTGAGGCAGGCTTTCGGCAATATAACGGCAGAGAACAACAGCCTTTATATCTCTTATGCCCAAACAGCGGTTAAGAGTGTTTCCATTGGCGGCGAGAAGAATATTTCAAAGGCAGGGAAATACCAATATTCCCTGACTGCCATTCCTAGCAGTGGCAATAATATTGACACGGTGAAGTGGGGTATTTCCAGCAATGAGCTTGCAAAGATAAACGAGGATAGCGGTATCGTTACAGTCAACAAGATAGGAACTTCCGAGAATGACGACAAGGTTGTGGTATCTGTGGAAGTAACACTTCTTGATGGCACGGTGCTGACTGCAACAAAGGATGTATATCTATATCCCCACCAGTTAGCTTTGGGAGATTACCTCTTCAATGATGGCTCTGCCCTTGACGAGCTAAAATCAGGAGTTTCACCTGTGGGTGTCTGCTTCTACATAAACCCAGACAACAGAAAACAGGGTCTCTTCGTGGCTCTGAGTGACATGAGCGTAAACTATAGGGAATGGGGGTTGCAGGGCACCAAGAACTCAGACTCAAGCAGTTCTAATACGATAAATGGGATTGAGCTGGCAGACAACCCTTCGTATGATGTATATGACCTTGGCTCGATAGACAACATCACTCAGACAGTATCAATAACGGATGACAACGTTAGAGGTGGAAGTGACCAGGACGCTGATGGGTTTAGGGTCTGGGACAACTCATATCCCAATACCCCGACCACAATGGGAGACATCGGCTTTGTGACCATCACGTCTGCCATATATAACACAGAGGGGCTTGGCAGCTACCTCAGTGAGGTGGGATTGGAGATAGGAGACAAGATAGGCGTAGGATTGTTGGAGACCCTCAGAATAATACACCATCGTGACATCATCCTTAGTGACAGCAGCATGGGTGGCTTGACCATTCCAAGTACCGAGGCAGAGCTGACAACCGCCATCAAGACCTTTATTGCCGACCATTCCAACTTATACCAGTACCAGCAGTATTACTATCCTGCCGCAAGCTACTGCCATGTGTATCAGCCTTCCGTGGCCCCAGGGCTTACCTTGCATGACGGCATCAAGGCAGGGCATTGGCACTTGCCTTCCGTAGGTGAACTCTCACGTATGGCTTGGCACTACCAAAAGACCAAGAGCGGCGACAGCAAATGGGGTATATTCTCGAAAAGCCTGGCAGCCAACGTCTTGACGATATTCTCAGGTGTTGTAACTTGGTCTTCCACGGAATATAACCAACCAACGGTATATGTTGTAAGCGTACTCAATGGGGGTATTACTACGGAAAATAAAAAAGGTATTTCATACATGGCTATGCCAATTCGCCCAGTCCTCACATTTACCGTTGAGGGTTAGGTTTCCTAGGTGCGGTTTTTTCACTGCCCTGTCACAAAGAAAAAAAATAAAGGTACATTGATTCGTTTGACATTTTAACAAACATACAATATGGCAAAGGCGAATTACTAATATTGAAAAGATATGGCTGAGACAACAAGTGAAGTCCAAGACATCATCATTG
>CAVGEN010000141.1:0-5986 GCA_963628185.1 Waltera intestinalis
CTTTTGAGTAGATGAGCATTTGCCTAGCACTTCCAGCAAGAAGACGTTGCTTTAGAATAATCTTACACTTTTCTACATTGTCCTTTGACAGCCCGTCTTGTTTGCAAATCTTCATGATGTCTTCATAGGATGAAAGGACTTCGTTCAGTTCCTCAATAAGACTTGCATTCCTTGGAACAAAGGAAAAATGGTATTGTTCGATAGGGTTCAATTTGGAGAAGTTCTGCAACATTTTCATAGCCCAATCTATGGTTGGGAACATGTTCATGAAGCGAGCAATACTTCTTTGCTTAGATGGCATCAAGTAAGCCACACTGCTTAACACCAAATGCTTTGTTTTGCCGGCAAGTCGCTTAAATTCAATGAATTCAGGGTCTTGGTCATAGACCTGTTTTAAGAACGTTGCGAATGTATGACTAATGTCTTTATGGTGTGCGATACCCAATAACTCTATAGCTTTCTTTAGGTTGCCACCATTGTCTGTTATGAAATACTCTGGGGCATGCTTTTGTTCATCGATAATTTCTTTTCCAAACGCCTCTACCTCGCCAGAAGTCCAACTGTCAGATATGGCCATGCCGACAACTTCTTCATCACCATGGGTAAGTGGCTTGCCTGTATGGTCGGCCGGTACTTTAAGGGCAAGAAGCATTTGTTGGTTATTTACAGATATGCTGGCATCCATGATGATAGCGTAAGCCTCGTCCAAACTTCTGGTCTTGTGTTCGATGGTGTCCAATCCTAATTTCTCCAGCCATGTTCTTATGGTTGTATGGCATGGATTTTTGCCAAGCAAACCATGAAGCATAAAGTTGAATACCTCTATGCTTTTGGCTGCTCCGCGAGGACTGTTGCCTGCATATACGCAAAGAAGAATGGCGGTCAATATCATGAATTGGGAATAAGTGTACCGTTCAATAGCCTCAAAAGTAATCGTTGTTGTCCTTTTGTCAGAGTTACGCTTCTTGCGTCTTTTCTTTTTAGACTCTTTGCGTTTCTCTGACTTTAACGAACGATTTTCTGACTTTAATTTTTTATTCTCTTCCAATGCCTTATTGAGCTTCTGCTCAAGTCTTATTATTTTCTTGTCTTTATCCATAGTTAACTGCCTGATAATTAGGATGTAAAGATACGAAAAAATACATGAGATACGCAAATTTTTAGAGAACTTTTTGTAGATTAAAGTGTTAATAATCAATAAGTTGAAAGAACTTAACCAAGAGATTGGGGGGACATCAAATTGGACAGCCTATTAGTATATACATGCAGATTCCGTGATAAAGTTTCAGCCATATTCCTGATCTTTATAAAATGCTATAATACAGCTGCGATTCTCTGGATTTGTTTTAGTTTTTCAACTAAGGCATTGTCCTTTCTGGCGGTATGCATGTTGTATTTCATCTGAAGTTTTAAGAGGGAATCTGCAGGAATGTCCAGTGCTGCTTCGAATATCAGGGCGGAAGTTGTTGGGATAGGACGGTGCCTGTTGAGAATTTCATTCAGAACAGAATAGCCCATACCTATGCTTTCCGCAAATTTCCTTTGCGAGATGCCACGTTCTTCCAATTCATCTTTCAAAACCTCACCAGGGTGGGTTGGGTAAAAACCAAAGCCTAAAAACAGTGCATTGCTCGGAAAGGGGGTGGAACTTATGAATAGGTACGACCATTATCTTGTAGCCTTTCTTTTCTATCACCCTTTCTTCGTTCATCGTGACGATGACAAGGTTCTTGCATTTTAGTTCGCCAGCACATTCGATGAGGCTGTCCACCTCTCGCTTCAAAATCTTTTCGGAAGACAATTCGTAGCAAACTTGGATGAGAGAATCGACATGCGTGCCCTGGCGATGTCTTTCCAAATAATGGAGTCGAAGAGCGTGGAGAGGTAGCTGTCACAATCAATTTCTGCAAGGTATTTAGAGCCGCTGGCTCAACTTTTTTGCGAAAAAAGTATGTGTTTTGGATAATTTTGTGTAAGTTTGCAAAATAATAGCAAAACGCAGCGACTATGATGGAAGAAATGAACGACAGAAGACTGCCCGTAGGCATCCAGTCTTTCCAAAAAATAAGGGAAGAGAACTTTTTGTATGTTGACAAGACCGATTTGATTTGGAAACTTACCAACAGGGGTAAGACATACAATTATCTGAGCCGTCCAAGACGCTTTGGCAAGTCTGTGCTCGTGGATACGCTCCAAGCCTATTTCGAGGGCAAGAAGGAACTCTTCGAGGGACTCCGCATCATGGACATGGAAAAGAACTGGACTTGCCGTCCCGTTATTAGGCTCGACATGAGCCGTGGCGGGGCCAATGCCGAGACGTTGCGCTCCTATCTGAACATTCGCTTTCGTCAATACGAAGAGGTGTATAATATCACCCCAGAGACTACCGCCCAACTCGCAGACCGTTTCGACGGCATCATTACGACAGCCTATCAAAAGACAGGCCAGCAGGTTGCCATTCTCATTGATGAGTACGACGCACCCTTGCAGCACTCTTGGAAGACTCCGGAACACGACAGATGTACCGAAGTATACCGAGAGGTGTTTGCCATTCTGAAAGCGGATGATGAGTACGAGAAGTTCGTATTCATCACAGGCATTACCAAGTTTACGCAGATTTCCCTCTTCTCCGTCCTCAACAATCTCAGCAACATCAGTTTCGATGCCCCCTATGCTGCCATCTGTGGTATCACCAAGCAAGAAATCACCGACAACTTCATGCCGGAGATTGAGGCGATGGGAGAGAATAACGGCTGGACTGCGGAGGAAACGCTTGAGCAGTTGAAGGCGAATTACGACGGCTATCATTTCAGTCGCAGTAACATGGTGGACGTGTTCAACCCTTTCAGCCTCATCAATGCGTTGGCAGACGGAGAGATAAGGAATTACTGGGCATCGTCGGATGCCACCTCCTTGTTGCCGAAGTTTGTGGACGACATGGAAATCCGTCTGCAGGAATTCGACCACTGTGCCATGGTGGGAAGAATCGTCGAGACATCCGATGTGACGGGTGGTGGGCCGGAGTTGTTCCTCTATCAGACAGGCTATCTCACCATCAAGGGGTACCAGAATGGTGTGTATCTCCTTGGCATTCCCAACCATGAGGTGCGTCAGGCACTCAATGAAATGGTTCTGCCAGCCCTCTCTATGCGCAAGAGCGGAGAGACACAGTCCACCCAGGCCTTCCTATTATATTACCTCAGCATAGGCAATCTTCCCGAGGCGAAGAAATGCCTGAAGGCCCTCATAGCAGACGTGCCCTACAGTAACAAGAAACTCGCCTCAATGGATATGGAGGAGCGTTATCGCCTCATCATGAGTACCATCTTCAATGCCATCGGATGCCACGTGGAGGTAGAACGCATGCTCTCCTTAGGCAGAATAGATATGGTAGTGGAGATTTATGGTTACATCTACGTCATGGAGTTGAAGCTCTCCAAGAACGGCGGCTTGGCTGCTGCCGAGAAGCAAATCTTGGCCAACCGATACACCGAGCCTTTCAAGGGTGGCAAGCGAAAGGTCGTGGCACTTGCCGTAGAGCTGGATGATATGGGCAAGGGATTGATAGACTGGAAGGAAGTGGTGGATAAGTGAAAATATTTTCAAAATAGACCGCACTCCGCACGCCACCACACTCCCTTGAAAATGCTCGAATGGGAGAGGTGTGCAGTGGCGTGCTGTGTTGTGCTGTTTGAAAGAGACACCGCACTGGTGTAAAATGTTGTGCTATAATGATTTGTGGTCTTTTTGTGCGGTCTAAAAGCGAGTATTCTTCTCGGTAAAAAATACGAAGCGTCTTGTTGTTTCCTAAGTGTCATAGTTGATGAGGCTGTCTGACTAAGACAGGCTCATTTTCCTGGTCAGATAGTCGCTGCAACGATACTGATTTTATTAATCATACCAAATAAAAATGGGAATAATTGCGTGTTTGTTAGTTATGATTAACAAAATCGCATAAAGGAGTGGCTTTATAAGTTGTGATTAATAAAAACGAAGAGGTTTTAGGACGATTTGACTTGCAACTTTGGAAATCAGGTGGTTTTTAGTTAGAAATAACCAATAACTTTCGTTCATGCACTACAAAATATGTTGCATGAACGATTTTTTTCATCATGAGAAACGAGGTTTATCGCTCGTTTGCAGCTTTTTCCCTACCTTTGCACCAGAAATCAAAACAAAAACGCTAACAATTAAAAAACGTAACAATCATGAAATCCAATCAGATGATTAACAAGGCTGCCTGCCTCATGATGATGGCATCGGCCACAGCTACTTCCGCCTTCGCCCAGAAGATGAACATCGAGCACAAGGGTGACACTACTATTATTAAGGTGGAGAACGCCCCCAAGTATCTGCTCCTTCCCGTGCAGGAGGAGAAGGACGAGGCACAGGTGCTGCTCGACACGGGCAGCAAGGACGACACCTGGATGGACGTGCGCCTGGCACAGAACGGTGCAGACTACTATGTGCCCTTCGCCCTGGGCAACGGCAAGACTGCCACAGTGAAGATTCTCGGACTGAAGAAGGATGCCCTCGCCATCAACCTGATGAAACTCAGCGACACATTCGACACCACCAACACCGACTACTATCGCCCCTCTTACCACTTCACACCGCTCTACGGATGGATGAACGACCCTAACGGTATGGTGTATAAGGACGGCGAATACCACCTCTATTTCCAATACAACCCCTACGGCAGCAAGTGGGGCAACATGCACTGGGGACACGCCGTGAGCAAGGACCTCATCCACTGGCAGCATCTCGCCCCCGCCATCGCCCGCGACCCTGTGGGACATATCTTCTCGGGCAGTTCGGTGATAGACAAGAAGAATACCGCCGGCTATGGCAAGGATGCCATCATTGCCATCTACACCAATAACAGCACAAACCACGACGAGGTGCAGTGCATGGCCTACAGCACCGACAACGGCCGTACCTTTACCAAGTATGAGGGCAACCCCGTGCTCACTCCCTTCGACGGACTGAAGGATTTCCGTGACCCGAAGGTGTTCTGGTATGAGAAGGGCAAGTGCTGGTATATGATTGTCTCTGCCGACAAGGAGATGCGCCTCTACAAGTCGAAGAACCTGAAGAAGTGGGACTATGTGAGTGCCTTCGGCGAGGGTATGGGCCAGCAGCCCTGCCAGTATGAGTGCCCCGACTTCTTCCAGTTGCCGGTGAACGGAGACAAGAAGAACATGAAGTGGGTGATGATCATGAATATCAACCCCGGCTGTATGTTCGGCGGCAGTGCCACGGAGTATTTCGTGGGCGACTTCGACGGCAAGACTTTCACCTGTCAGGATCCCCAGGAGTCGAAGTGGCTTGACTATGGCAAGGACCATTATGCCACCGTCACCTTCTCCAATACGGGCGACCGGGTACTGGCGATGACATGGATGAGCAACTGGCAGTATGCCAACCTCACTCCGTTCAAGCAGAACCGTGGTGCCAATGGTTTGCCGCGCGAGCTGAAGCTCTATGAGAAGAACGGCAAGTACTATGTGCAGGAAGGTCCTGCCCCAGAGGTGTTGGCATTGAGAAAGGTGAGCCATGACCTTGGCGACGAGACCGTAGATGGCAGCAAGGACATCAAGGGAGCGGCAGCCAACATGGAGGGTGCCTTCGAGATAGAGGCCGACGTTACTCCTAACGAGAACGGCATCGCCGGCATCGAGATTTCCAACAACAAGCGTGAGCGCACCATGATCTACTTCGACATGAAGAAGGGTCGCATCGTGACCGACAGAACAGAGAGCGGCTTGACCGACTTCGGCAAGAAGTCTGTGCCCCACGACATCGAGCTGGCTTGGGACAAGCAGCGCGAGGCTCAGGCCAAGTTGCCTGCCCGCGAGGTGAACTCCATCAATTACAAGAATGACTTCGCCCTCGCCACTTGGGCACCGCTCAACCTCTGCGAGGACGGCAAGAAGACCTATCATGTGGATATCTTCGTGGACAAGTCATCCATCGAACTCTTCGT
>CAVGEN010000142.1:0-5787 GCA_963628185.1 Waltera intestinalis
AAATCGCCGAAATAAGCAAAAGAAACAAAACGAAAGAAAATCACGCAACGCTATGATATACAATTATATATACTTGCTTTTCTTGGATTTTATAACCGATATTCTCTGGGTCCCAAGCCTATACTTCGTAGGCATTGCAAAACTACTTCGTGGATTTGGGCAAGACCTTGCTCCATCTTGATGCCAAGCCGCTCGAAGGGGTGGAGGAAACGCTCGCCAAGATTCATGACATGAAGAAGGACGGACTTGCGCAAGACAAAACGCAAAGGAAATACAAACTCGCCGTATTCACCAAGGGTGAGCTGATGGACCTGGAGAACAAACTTTGGCGGCCGTGGCATCTTGTGCGTTTGCCTTGTGGTGGTAGCTCTGGATGTTGCCACGGCTGTCACGAAGGGCAAGGGAGTCGTTGTTGAAGAAAACGAAAGAAAGGGTGTCGATGGTCGTTTTCTCGTTGAAGACAACACCTTTACTCGCATCTGCCTTTTACCAAGAGCAGAGCAGTTGGTGGGTAGAGGTTTGCGACTGATGTGGCGAGAGCCTGACTATGTGGATGTGAAGCGCGACGACCGTCTGAGAGTGTTGAAGTATCACAAGCCGCCAACCACTTACATCGACACCCTTTCCATCGTGGAACATCCAGCCTTCATCAAGTTTTATGATGACTTGCAAGAGCAAGGACTCGTGGCTGTCGATGAGGGCGATGTGGGTGCTGGCGGTGCCACGGGCGACATCATCACCGTAGGACTTCGAGAGGACTACGAAGACTATGATTTTCAATGGCCTGTCATCCTGCATGATTCCATCGAGGAGTTGGAGGAGGCGGAGATAGACCTCGATGACTTGCAACCTTTCACGATGTATCCGTTGGATTTGCTTCGCAAGTTCCTGGCAAGAGAAGTAGAGACTTTCGTCTCGCAAGAGTCGCTCACGAAGACTACGTTCGGCAAGTATAAGGTGACGGCTAATCTCTTCAATGCCAATGGATATAATGAGTACTTGCAAAAACTCTTGCGAGTGGTAACCTTGCGTTTCGAGAACTGTCGCCGACAAGGTTTCCCAACCATTCAGATTAACGAGGCACAGACCGTACAGGTGATGGACTGGTACATTCGCACTCGTCTCTTCGCCCAACCATTTGACCCATTCAAGAGTAGCGACTGGAAGATACTCCTTGCAAAGGACGGCATTGTGACCAAGCACATCGTGGAGCAGTTTGCCGTGGCAATCTACAAGATGCAGAATCGTTTGACCACTGTGGATGCAGAGGTTTCTCTGACACCCTTCTCCAGTTTGCAAGCCATCAAATTGGACAGCCTAATTCTGTGGCGACGGGTAATCTGTTCGAATAATTGCTATTTTTCATTAGGTCGAAAAATAGTGGAGATGATAACTCCTCCTTGTTATAATGATGTCGGAATATCTTATAACAAGGAGGTTGTTTTTGTAATGTAGTCTGAACAGATGAGTCGTAGTAGTTTATGCATGAATCTCTTCTGCAACCATTGTTGCGTATCGTTTCATGTCAGGAATCTTATATGGGCAATGGCTTTGGGTGGTTGTGATGATGTCATCGCCAAGGACGGTTGCCATTTTGGCAATAGTTGCAAGGGTGAGATTATGGGTACCGCTTAGCCAGCGGCTCACTTCCGTTTCAGTTTTGCCAAGAGCCTTGGCAAAGTCACGTTGTGTCATGTTTCGTTCTTTCAACAAATCAAAAACTCTGTTGGCGATAGCTACACCGAAATCAACTTGTTTGTTGGTGTCCGCAGGAGTATTCTTGCGGATAGAATCCATTATTTTATTTGTTTTCATATTTTGTCCTCCTCTATATTATCTATATCAATATATCCCTTTGAATTTTCTGCAAAGATAAACATAAAAGTTTGTTTTGGCAAGAAAAATGTGTTAAAATTTACTTGTATGGTGATTCCTTTCTGGCAAAATAAGAAAAAGTTTGTTTTTCATCATTTTGTTTGTCTTTGTCCTTTTTTCTTTGTAATTTTGCCACGCAATAAACAGATATAGGATTATATAATGATGATAGATCGCTGTTACATAGAAATCACGAACGTTTGCAACCTCAACTGCGACTTCTGTCCCAAGCATCACCGGGACAGAAGGCAGCTGACGGCGGAGGAATTCGACTTGCTCACGGACAGAATCCGGGGGAAGGTGTGCTTCCTCTATTTCCATCTGATGGGTGAGCCGCTGCTCCATCCGCTTCTGCCACAATTCATCAGGACTGCAAGGGAGAAGGGGTTCAAGACCGTGCTCACCTCCAACGGCACATTGCTGCATCGTGCCATGGATTTGCTCGACGCACTGCCCCATAAAATCCAACTGTCCCTCCATTCCCATGAGAGCAATGAGAGGGGAGAGCTCGCCGCCTATATCGACGAGGTGATGCGTTTCTCTACCCTGGCGGCGGAGCGCGGCACTTGCATCGTGCTCCGGCTCTGGAACCAAGGGGGAAGGGACAGGGAGAACGAGGAGGTGATGAGGCTCATAGAGCTGTATGTGCCGAAACCCTGGAGGGAACGGTCTGACGGATTCCGGCTTTGCGACAACCTCTATCTGGAGTTTGACCGAAAGTTCTCGTGGCCTTCTTCTGATGGTGAGGGCCTTGGGAAAGAGGAAAAACCGCAACTCTTCTGCAAGGCCCTGATTAAGCAGATAGGTGTGCTGTCGGATGGAAGTCTTGTGCCCTGTTGTCTCGACCACGACGGCGATGTGGTTCTCGGAAATCTCCTGCACCAGTCGCTTGAGGAAATCCTTGCCTCGCCAAGGGCGCAGGCATTGGTGGATGGTTTCAAGCATCACACCGCCTCCGAGGCTCTCTGCCGAAACTGCGAGTCGGCTTTGGCAAGGAACAGCTTTAGGGGGAAAGGGAGAAAGGCTTTTTAAAGGTAAAAAGGTAAAAGGGGAGAAAGGTAAAAAGGCGATGGCGAGTGATAGAAAGGCTATTTCCTCAACACCAAGTCTGCCAGCACGATGGCCGATTCCTTTTCCTCCCTTGTCGCTTCCTTGGGCTTCCATGCAGCTATGAAGCGTATTTTTGCTGCCGTCACTTGGTAGCCTTTGGCTTCCCATGCGCCCAACTTCCCTTGCATCTTCATCGAGAGCATGGCGATGTCGCGGCCGGTGGAGGGGATGGCGAGGCGATGGTCGGCGGGAATGGTGTCGAAGAGACTGCCGTTGGTATGGATGGTGAGCGTTTGCTTGGCCCGTGTCATTGCCACATAGTAGCGGCGCAACACGTCGTCGGTGGGATGCTGAGGGTCGGTGACGAGCATGAACACATGGTCGAACTCATGTCCCTTAGCCTTGTGGATGGTGCTTACCACCACATCGGCATCCGAAACGTCGCAGAAGTCTTCCACCGACGACTCGAACATAAAGTCCCTGAGGTCGCTGTAATACTTGGCGCGGTTGGTCTTCTCGAAG
The DNA here is from genome assembly GCA_963628185.1 of Waltera intestinalis. GTDB lineage: Bacteria > Bacteroidota > Bacteroidia > Bacteroidales > Bacteroidaceae > Prevotella. The sequence continues at coordinate 3,448 of CAVGEN010000142.1, forward strand.
AGTTGTACGCACCGCATCAGATAGGGCAGACTCCTGCTCAAGGCATACTTGGCGTAGGTCTTGGTCTTCGCCGCCTCCCAAGCCTCGTTGTTGATCATCGGCGACTGGGTGTTGTCGGTATGGTCCAGACATTTGAGGAAATACCTTGCCTCCGCCAAGTTCCAGAATCTCAATCCGTCCATCGACTGCACCAGTTTTGCCGTTGTAGGGCAGTGCCTTCATGCCGTCGCGGGAGAGTTTGGCGGCAAGTTTACGGGTGCGCTTGGTTCGGGAAACATAGACGATGGTGGGTCTGTCGGTGGTCTTTACGAGCGAACGGAGCCTGCTGTACTTCTCTTCGTCGGTATCCACATGGATAACAGAGTAGTGGAGATTGGTGCGCGAGGCAGTGATGGCGAAGAGTTCCAGGTCTTCGCCCAACCAATGTTTGAAATAGTCGCAGATGTCTTGCACCACCTTTTGCTTGGCGGTGGCGGTGAAGCAGGATACGGGAATTCGGTTCTTGAAGACTTCTTGTTTGCCAAACTTCCTCTCCTGGTATTCCCTGACAAACTTTCCGATGTAGAGGTAATCCACACGGAAGTCCTGTCCCCATGCCGAGAAGCAATGTGCCTCGTCGATGACGAAGCGTGTGATGAGCCGGTTGGCCAAGATGCGCTCGATGGTCTTCGACCGCAACATCTCCGGGGCGATGTAGAGTAGGGATGCCTCGCCGTTCTACCTGGTCTTTCATGAGCGACTGCAGGGGAGAGATGACTACTGTGAGTCCGTGAACCGAACGGGCGGACATCAAGGCCGGCAACTGGAAGGTGAGCGACTTGCCGCCGCCTGTAGGGAAAATGGCGAGCAGCGACTTGCCCGTCACCGCTGCCTGTGCCGCCTGCTCTTGTAGGGGTTCGCCGTTGTAGGTGCGGAAAGAGTCGTAGCCGAAGAGCAGCTTGAGGTTGTGGTGTAGGTCGAACGCTGGGTTGCAATACTCGCAACCTTCGGCGCAGGGGGTGTGCCTGAGGAGCGTGATGACATATTCCACCTCGGGAAAGTTGTGGAGCACCCATCCCGGGGTAGTGGATGCGTGGTCTTTGGTGTTGGTGAGAGCCAGGGCATAGGCCAAGGCGCAAGGGCGCTTCTTGGCGATGGACGTGAGGTCGGCATGTTCGCAGATTCTGCCTTTGAACTCATGTCGAATGAGAGATTCCAAAGTCTTGGGACTGCTCAGTCTTTCCGCATCTACCATGCGAAGGAATCCCCTGAACTCTTCCTTGTCGGCCAACAGGGAGGCATATATAGTTTGAAGTTCAAGAGAGAGTTCGTTCCATCTGGCAATCTCGTCCATCAGCAGTTCCCGTGCCTTCTCGCAGTCGTTCACGGGATTGTTCATCTGGTCGGACTCCAGCTTGTCATCCTTCACCAGCCTGTGGTAGGGACGCTCGGGAAAGAGGAGGGGCGACATATAGAGCGTGTCCACAAGATTCCACCTGTGGGGGGTATCGAACAAGTATTTGGCGTCGTGGTGAACAATGTTGTGACCGCATACGAAATCCACCTTCCCCTCTTTCAGAAACTCCACCAGTTTTTGCTTGTCAGCCTGGTGGAAGGTGGCACCGTCATGGCGCAAAGCCCCGATGTCGTGAACCTTGTGATCTCTCAATCCCACCTCGGCATCCACGAAAGCAAACTTGGAAATATCCCATGTTTCCGTCTTCTTGAAAAACACGTCGAATATCGACATCGGCTGCAGCTTTGTTAGTTACTAATCTGTTCTGTATAATTTACCTTGACTACATTTCCACTCCTGTATTCCCTTACGGTATGCAAAGATAGTGAAAATGTTTCGTTTGGAGCAGAAAGCAACTTGATTTTTATAGATTCTTGAGAGGATGTTCCGTTACTTAGCACTTATTAACACCCCAAAAATGATGTTCTCGGATAATTCGTATATCTTTGCATCATTTTTCAGAATGAAGAGTAGTTCTTTATGTATCGCCAACCTCATCATCGAGAACAGCGTAGAGATTACGCAGCAGGAAGTGGAGGCCATCGTGAACCGTATCACAGGGCGAGGCGACTTGAAGGTGTCGCTCTTGAAGGTGTCGCAGGATCCTATCCTTGTCCACAACCAGGACGGCGAGATGCGATGCGGCGACAACGGTATCTTCAAGGGCATTCCTCTCACCGATGAAGAGAAGGAACTCTCGAAGATTGCCCACGACATCTATGCCTCCTATCCCTCCGACGGCAAGCCGTACGCTGAGATTGTGGATATTGCACGCAAATATATCCAGGGAATCGGCGGCTTCGAGAAGTTTGCCGAATGGGGATTGTTCTAAAGACATAGATTAG
>CAVGEN010000143.1:0-5607 GCA_963628185.1 Waltera intestinalis
ACATAGATTAGATTGTAAAGTATCTTAGGATACTCTCCCAAGTATCTTAACATATTTGGCTATGTATCTTAAGATACTTTTTCAAAGGGTCAGGGTGCCAGCCTCCTTGTCCCTTTTGCTCTCCAAACAGTCTTTTTGCTTGCAAATTTGAAGAAATCCAGCAAAAAGCTTGGGCGTTCCAATAAATAATAGTATTTTTGCACCGACAGAATCCGCCACGTTTCCCGTAGAACAGCGAACCAGGGCGGGTCTTTTGCGTTTTCGTGTTATCTTTGCAAGCAATTACGAAAAAACAGAACTTTGCACCTATGAATGCTAAAACAATATTTTCGACCCTATTGATGGCAGTCTTGCCCTTTGTCGAGGGCAAGGCTCAGATACCGAGCCAGTCTATCCGCTGGGATAGGCACAGCCTCATATTTGATGGCAAGCGAGTGGTGCCCGTGATGGGAGAGGTACATTATTCGCGCATCCCCCAGGACGAGTGGACGAGGGAAGTGAGGAAGATGAAGGAGGGTGGAGTTTCCGTCATCGCCGCCTACGTGTTCTGGAACCACGTGGAAGAAGTGGAGGGCGTGTTCAACTGGAGCGGCCAGCGTAACCTGCGTGCTTTCCTCGAAGTGTGCAAGCAGGAGGATATGCCCGTGGTGCTCCGCCTCGGTCCCTTCTGCCATGGAGAGGTGCGCAACGGCGGCATACCCGACTGGATGTTTGCCAAGGGGTGCAAGATGCGAGAGGAGAATCCTGTTTTCCTGAGATATACCGCCCAGCTTTATCGCCAGATTTTCTCTCAGGTGCAAGGCTTGCAGTGGAAAGACGGCGGCCCGGTCATAGCGGCTCAGTTTGACAACGAATACCGTGGCAAGGGGAGTTATCTGATGGCTTTGAAGAAGATGGCGGGGGAGGCTGGCTTCGACCTTCCCTTCTACACTCGCACGGGATGGCCCGAATTGAGAACGCCTGTGCCCTATGGCGAGATGATACCGCTGTATGGCGACTATGCCGACGGTTTCTGGGACCGCAGCATCAAGGAGGGTGTGGGCAATTATTACAAGGCGTTCAACTTCAAGGCTTTCCGCAGCAGCACCGCCATCGCCACCGAGCAACTGGGCAAGCAGGAGGCGAAGACCAGCGTGGCAGACAATCAGTATCCTTATTTCACTTGTGAATTGGGCGGAGGTATGGCGACTGCCTACCATCGCCGTCCATACGTTTATCCCGAGGATGCCTACTCAATGGCTATCGTCAAGTTGGGCAGTGGAAGCAATCTGCTGGGCTATTATATGTACCATGGCGGCACGAATCCCTTGGGTTTTATGTCGGGCAAGAACGACGATGGTAGTGCCACTTACCTCAACGAGTGCCAGCGCAGTCCGGCCACCAATTACAATGATATGCCAGTGAAGACATACGATTTTCAGGCGCCTCTCGGGGAGTTTGGACAGAGGAATCCGCATTATTATATGCTCCGCAAACTACATCTCTTCATGCACGACTATGCGGAGATATTGGCTCCGATGGAGGCGACATTCCCCTGCAAGCAGGACATTTCGCAAGGTGACGATTCCCATCTCCGCTGGTCTTGTCGCTCGCAAGGGAACTGCGGCTTCGTCTTTGTCAACAATTATGAACGGTTTGGGCAACTCTCTACTAAGAAGAACGTGCAGTTTGACGTGTGTGGCGTGAAGTTCCCCCAGCGTCCGATGACGGTTCCTGCCGGCTCGACGTGTATCTTCCCTGTCAATATCGACGGCATCAAGTATGCCACCGCCCAGCTCATCGCCCATCGTGACGGAAAGATTTATCTGGAGCAAATCAAGGGGATTCCGACGGAGATTTCGATTGATGGGAAAGTGCTGAGGAACGTAAAGGCAAGGGGAGTCGGCAAACCTGTCTACAAGAATGTCTATCTGGTGGATTCGGAGACGGCGGGGCGACTGTTCCTCAAGGCTGATGCCCCTGTGGCAGGGAAAGTTGCGGCTCCTTCGTTCGTGAAAGTGAGCGAAGCCCAGGGGGCTTATCATGCCACCATCGGGGTGAACAAGGTGGCGGAAGAGCCTCTCGACACCGACTTCAAGAAAGCTGCCGTCTATGAGATAACCCTTTCTGACACTCTTCGGGAAGGGCGGATCCTGAAGATAGATTATCGTGGCGACTGCGCTCGGCTTTATGCAGACGGCAAGTTGGTGGCAGACAACTTCTACAATGGCCGCCCGTTCTTGATGGGCTTGTGGCGATTGCCGAAGGATTGTCGCAAGTTGGAATTGCGCATTCTTCCCTTGGCAGAAAATATGCCCGTCTATTTCCCTCGTGAGGCAGATGTGTCGAAGCCCGGGGAAGAGGTGTTGGGAATGGAAATAAGTGAAGAATGAAAAAAGCTGATAGTCATGAAGCAATATAAGAAATGCTATATAGCCCTATGTATGATGGCTTGCGCCTCACAAGGACTGCAAGCCCAAGGTCAGGTCATCGACCTTGGAGGACAGTGGCTTTTCGCACTAGGCGACAAGCCCGAATATAACGACAAGGTAACTCTGCCAGGCTCTATGCTGACCAACGGCAAGGGCTACGACGTGTGTACCCACACCCAGTGGACGGGAAGTCTCTACGACTCCTCCTTCTACTTCAATCCCTATATGGAGAAGTACCGCATGGAACGGGTGTTGCCCGACGGCAAGCATCTAGTAGAAGGTGCGATGAAGTTTCCTTTCTTCCTCACTCCCGAAAAGCATTACGTCGGCAATGCGTGGTATCGCAAGACGGTCTTCGTGCCGAGGGAATGGAAGAAGCAAAGGGTCATTCTTTATTTGGAGCGACCTCATATCGAGACCTCCGTCTATGTCAATGGCAAGTTGGCAGGCAGGGATTCTTCCTTGAGCGTACCGCATGAGTTTGACGTTACACCTTATATTATATATGGCAGTGACAATGAGATCAGCATCAAGGTGTACAATGGCATCGAAAATGTATGTGTGGGGCAGGACTCGCACAGCGTGACCGACCAGACGCAAGGTAACTGGAACGGTGTCGTGGGACGGATGGAATTGCAAGCACGTCGACAACAGTATATCCGAAACTTGCAAGTATATCCCGACGTGAAGGGCAAGCAAATCAAGGTGGTGATGGATGTCGAGGGCGATGCGAAATCCAAGCACGACTTCTCCTTTGCGATTTCAGAATTGGTTTCCCCTGATGACAATCCTTTTGCCCGTTTGGCTTCTTCCGCCAGCGCACCCCGTACCTTTACCTTCCGAAAGGTGAAGCGGGAAACGGATGGACGTTTCGTCGTTGTCATCTCCATGGGAGAGAATGTGAAACTGTGGGATGAGTTCACCCCCAACCTCTACAATCTGACGGCTATGGTGGGGAAAGACACTCTGAAGACTACCTTCGGCATGAGCGAGATAGCCATCGACGGGAGGCAATTCTATATGAACGGCAAGAAGATATGGATGCGCGGCACGGTGGAGAACTGTTGCTTTCCCGAGACTGGGTATCCTCCGACCGATGAGGCTTCATGGATCCGCATCTTTAGAAAATGCAAGGAGTATGGGCTGAACATGATGCGTTTCCATTCGTATTGTCCGCCCGAGGCAGCCTTCTCTGCCGCCGACAAGGTCGGTTTTTATCTCCAGCCCGAGGGACCGTCGTGGCCCAACCATGGCGTGAAGCTGGGTAACGGAATGAGCATCGACCGCTATCTGATGCAGGAAACTCAGCGAATGGTGGAGAAGTATGGCAACCACCCCAGCTTCTGCATGCTTGCCGCCGGCAACGAACCTGCCGGCAACTGGGTGAAGTGGGTAGGCGACTTTGTGGGGCAGTGGAAGCAGACAGGCGACAAACGAAGGGTGTATTGTGGGGCTTCCGTAGGTGGAGGCTGGGCTTGGGATCCCAAGAGCGAGTATCACGTGAAGGGTGGTGCTCGCGGCTTGGACTGGGACAGCCGTGCTCCACAATCGGAGGACAACTTCAATGAGAAGATGGAGAGGCAGGTGCAGAAGGGCCGTACGCCCATCACCTTCGATGTCCACGAGCCGATATTGACCCATGAGATGGGTCAGTGGTGTGCTTTCCCCGACCTGAAGGAAACCTCGCAATATACGGGTGCCTACAAGGCTCGCAACTTCGAGATATTCTCCGACTTATTGAGAGACAACGGCATGGCAAGCCAAGCCGAGAAGTTCCTCCATGCCAGTGGCAAGTTGCAGACCTTGGCCTATAAGTACGACTTGGAGCGCAATCTCCGTACCAAGGACTATGCTGGCTTCCAGATGCTCTCGCTCAACGACTATAGCGGGCAGGGCACGGCACTTGTGGGTGTGCTCAATGTGCATTGGAAGGAAAAGGGATATTGCGATGCCGCTGACTGGACGGAGTTCTGTTCGCCGATAGTTCCGCTGGCGAAATTCCCGAGGTTTGTGTTCTCCAGTGAGAGCAAGGCGCAGATACCCGTGGAACTCTACAATGCCTACAAGCAACCATTGCGGGATGCCATGGTGTCTTACGTCATTAAGGACGGTCAAGGCAAGGTCTATGCCTCGTCGCCTTTGCTGGCGGAACAAAAGGAACTCCCTGTCGGCAAGAATATCGAGTTGGGATTTGTTCCAGTGTCTTGTTTGCAGATGCCTGGTCCGGCCAAATATACTTTGGAGGTGAGCGTGAAGTCCTCCAATGCCCCGGAGGCTCGCAACCATTGGGATTTCTGGGTGTATCCTTCGGAACTGGAGTTGCCGAAAATAAAGGATATCTACATTGCAGATTCCCTCGATGCCAAGGCCCGAAAGGTGTTGCAGAAGGGAGGCAAGGTGTTGCTCTTGGCAGCAGGAAAAGTGAAGATGGGGGAGGACGTGAAGCAAACTTATCTCCCTGTGTTCTGGAACACCAGCTGGTTTAAGATGCGGCCGCCGCACACTACCGGGGCGACGATAGACAAGGCGCATCCTCTCTTCAAGCATTTCCCGACGGATGACTGGGCTAACCTCAATTGGTGGGAGTTGTTGAACAAGGCGCAGGTGATGAACCTCTGCGAGTTTCCGAAGGATTATCAGCCTGCCATCCAGCCGATAGACACCTGGCATGTGAGCCGCAAGTTCGGCATGATGGTGGAATGCAAGGTTGGAAAAGGCAAGCTCTTGATGACCACGATGGATGTGACGAGCGACCTGGGGCACCGCCTTGTGGCCAACCAAATGCGTTATGCCCTCTTGAAATACATGACTAGCGAAGACTTCAACCCTAGCTTGGAGATAGACTGCAGGGTAATCGAAGACCTCTTTTCGAAGTCGGCTCCTGCCGTCGATATGTTTACCAAGGACTCACCAGACGAGCTGAAGCCCATCCGCCAATCGCTCGAGACTACGGAGCTGTAAACCAACTTCATCACGCAGATGTCGGGGTGTCTATAATCTTGTCTTTTTCAGAACCTCACTTTCACTCCTCCCATGGCCGTGAAGCCAGGCATCTCATAGCCGTAGTTGATCTGATACTTCGCATTGGCGAGGTTGTCGAAGTGGGCGAAGAGATCGAGAGATTTGACAGGCTTGTAGGTGAGGCGAAGTCCCAGCAGGGCGTAGTTCTGACGCTCCACATTGTCGGCCACATACA
>CAVGEN010000144.1:0-5443 GCA_963628185.1 Waltera intestinalis
CCTGATTTTCAGAGACTTCAGCAGCAATCTCCTCTTTCCCCTGCTCTGCAAAAGCAAGTACCGGTACAGAGGAAACAACCAGACCGGTAATGAGCACGGCACTCATTTTTAATTTCCATCTTTTTATCTTCATAACAAGACCCCTTTCTGCGTGATGATCGGATTTTTGATCACTGCTTCCACACACCGTCCTGATCCACCTGATAATTATCCGGTGTCACAGTGTTTCGCAGGAGACTTCCTTCCTTCGCTCCCTGCTCTGTGGAGAAGTAGTACCATTTCTGATCAATGAGCTGCCAGCCGGTCAGCATCTTTCCGCTGTTGGTTCCAATGATCGGGTTCAGGTAATAATAGCTGCCGCTTGATTCCAGCCATCCCATCTTCATGTAGCCGTCTGTATCAAAATAGTACCAATATTCGATGCCCTGCCACGGAAGCTTCGCCCATCCATTTCTCGGATAAGTTCCGCTTGAAAATTTATACCACCAGCCCTTTTCATCCTGAATCCAGATTCCGGTTACTGCCTTTCTGCTTCTTGTTGAAGAGCTATAGCTACTGCCGCTATTGCCGCTATTGCCATCGCTGTCACTGTCATGGGAGCTGTCTGAGCTTGAAGATGTATTCTTCTGATAGCCGCAGATCAGACAGGTTGCGCCATTAAAGGTATGTTCTGTCTTTTCTGAAACTTCACCGCACACCGTGCAGGAGGTCCAATGACCGTCGGCATCATAGCTGTAGGTGCTGTTCCACACATGTCCGGCTGCAGGGATCACGATCTCAGAAACTTTTAAATTTACTAAACCCGTATAATCTTCAAAGATAAGGCCGCAATCTGTACACTGATAATGCTCTTTATAACCTGCTTCTGTACAGCTTGCTTCTTTTTTATCCTTATGAACCAGATTGTGTCCATGAGCTGGAATTACTGTGTTTTCATTGCGTTTTGCCTGGCAGACGGTACACTCCTCATGCTGTATTCCGGATTCAGTCACAGTCGCTGCCTTATCTACAACAACCATCCAGTTGTGATCCGCCGTCTCTTTGTACTTTTCGGTCTCACCGGACTTTGTGCAATCATTACAGGTACGGCTGTGAGTTGTGCCGTTACTGTCGTCTGTCCATACCGAGAAAGTATGCGGCTGAATATTCAGACCGTCGTTATGCTTGCACATCTGGTAATGACGATTGCTGTCCAGATAAATCCACGGCTGACCGTTGAAGTCATGCTCGTGCGGAGCAGTCAGCGCCTGGAATGTATAACTCAGAGTAACTTTACCATCGGTTTCTTTAGTAATGTCTGTATTTGCAATTGCCTTACCATCGATGGTAAAACCAGCTCCATCCGCAAAGGTATAGCCTTCGTTCGGTGTCAGCATGACTGTGGCTTTATAAGCTTCATAGCCAAAGGTCGCTACACTTGGACTCCAGGTCACTGCGGAAACGGTGTATTGCGCTCCGCCCGGCACTGTTGCTGTCGTGTCAGGCACGTTTCCATATACCGGAGCTGTAACACTGACGCTCGCACCATTCAAAGTCTTATCAGAAGCAGCCGGCAGGGTATATGTAACGGTAATAGTGCCGTCGCTGTTTTCCTTCACGCTAGCCACCTCAGGATTCTTAATGGTGATGTGCGCTAAAACATTATCCTTGACAGCCGGGATAGTCAGTGTGTAAGTTCCACCGGCCTGAGCAATTTTGCTTTCTCCAGTTACATTATCATCATAGACCAGCTTGCTTGGACCATCTGTCCACATCATCAGTTTATCTTCAGAAGCGTAGCAGGAATTTACGAAATTGCCGGTTCCAAAGTTGGCAGTTCCGTCAAATCCCGGCCATGCGTTCTTAAGATCATTCCCTGCTTTCAACTCTGGAAGTGTGATGTTCAGATCACCTTCATTCATAGCAGTCAAAGTAAACTGAATCTGTACCTTGCTTGCTCCTGCACTTGTAGTGGACGGCGGCACATTGTACCAGCTCTCACCAATAGGTTGGCTATCTGCGGGATCAACGTCCCCCTTGTCATAATACCACTGTGTGACGTTATAGCTCTCGATGGGGATGTTGGCCATTTCCGTATAGAGTTTGACGTTTCCATCATTCTTAAAATCGGAATTAAAGGCATATCCCTCTTCAGCCTCCAATATCAGTTTTGCCTGATATTTTGTACCTGTTATAAATTCGCCTTCGATGGTGGGATCGCTAGACGATGGCTGAAGCATCGCACCGCCATTTGCAAACCACCTAGCGAAATCGGCCTCGCCCAAGTACTCAGAATAATCCTCCGGTGCGTAGCCGGTAATCTTCGCCTCATCCTTGCCGGTAACGATGGAAAAAGTCGGGTAGACAATGCTTTCGTCGCGGTTGGTTAACTTGTAATCGTCTGCTCCCATCGTGTCACTGCCTGTCTGCACGAAGTTATGAGGTTTCATACCGCTCATTGGGTAATGCTCCATACTAAGCACAAGATCGGTAACCGGAATATAAGTGCCGCTGAAGTCGGAATAACTCTCGGTATAGCCGCAGCCTTCAGCGGTGCAGGTACGGCTCCATGTCGTGTCAGTTTTGCTCCATTCGCCCATGGTGTGGTCTGCGCCGTTTTCCTTTTTGCCGCAGGAGCACTCGTTCCAATGTCTGCGGTCATTCCATTTTACAGTATCATATTTATGTTGGTGCGACACAATCTGTGTAAAGGAATGGCAAAGTTTTCCATCACTGTCCACATATCCACCGATAGGCGTTCCTCCAATGGTCAGAGTCGTGATCGTGCCATCATCTTTTACAAAGGAATAGCCATCCGGTGCCGTGAGTTTGAAAGAAACCTCGTTTCTTCCTTCAATAACCTTTACCGGGGTCCAGGTTTCCTCACTGGCAGTTACAGTTACCGGGTTTCCTGTCTCGTCCGTAGCCGTAAAAATCAGCTTGCCTGCTTCACCAATCACAGTCTCGGTCTTAAAATCAACTGTGGAGATGAATGTACGTGACTCCTTCGCCGTCAGCGCCCATGTCCCGATGACAGGGTCACCGATAGTCACAGAATCGCTGTACCAGGCAACCGGCTGTATAACAGCGGCGACCGTATAGACCTCGCCTGCCGCGGGAGCGTTTGTTAGTGTCACATTGTACTTGACTTTGCTTGTACCATCGTCAGGATCCGTCTCAATGATGGGCTCCTCTATGGTATAACCAGTCTCACTTTGCAAAAGAGTGCCACCCTTCATAACAAGAAAATTTGTTCTGTATTCCAAGGCACCTTCTTCCACTATGCTAGTCAGCCAATCTGGAGAATCAACAGAAACAGTAAATGTTCTGCCGCTGTCTCCCGCCGCGATGGTGCCTGTCTTCGTTTCACCGGGTACGGCAGAGATTGCCGTGCCGTTGGCAATCATTGTTAAATTGTGCAGGCCGACCTTGGAGACTATTTTGACTCTATTTTCAATTTCCTCAAGCTCGGCAAGTTCAGTATCACTCAGCAAGCGATAGTCACGGTTGGCTTTATCCGTATTCAAACTCAGGATTTGGTATCCATTTGCAAGTATGCTGCCGATGCCACTAGCGACCTTCATGCCCTGGTCAAAGTCTCCACCTTTTAAAGTGACATTCTCAGCTACACCGGCATTGACATAAAGAGGCCAGTTATTTCTACTGTAAGTTGATGTTGACGAAGTGTCACCAAATGTTCGAAAATCACCCCCGTTGATTTCAAGCGTTCCGCTATCCACCCAGACTGCAGACGTTGTTCCTATATTGGAGACCGGCCCTATATCATCGAATGCATAAAAACGTCCGCCATTGATGACTGTCTGTCCACCATCTACGGTAATTGGATGACCCCAGGTATTTCTATGATACTTCTGCTGCGCATCAAGCAGAACATTTCCATCAATCGTTAGCTTGCCGAGATTTTTAATCATTGTGTTATAGCCTTGATGTTCGAATTCTACATGAATGGAGCCTTCTCCGGTAATATCTAACTCGGCATCTTCGGTAACAATTATAAAGTCGTTCAGCCTAGCATCAAAAGAGGCTTTAGGATCAGCGATAAAACTGAGATGTATCCCTTTAGGAATCTCCAGGTGCTTTTTTTGGTAAACAAAAATTGCGGTTGTATTAGCTCCTACTGTACCACTCTTCACACCATAGTCTGTACCACATTTCAGATAACGCGGATAGCCGTCCATATCGACAACCTTAATATAGATATTGTCATTGGGACTACGTAACAGCCGCTTCATCTCAGAATAAGTCGAGACACAGTATGGATCAGTCTCTGTGCCGCTGCCGGTAGTCACACCAGTTTCCGTTCCGCTGTCGGTAGTCTCACCACTTTCTGTTGCAAAGGTCGCAGTAGGGAACAATCCCAACACCATCACGAAGCAGAGCAGTAGGCTCAGCATTCGTTTCAGCTTATATTTCATGTTCTTTCCTCCTCATACTCATACAAATTTTATTAAATCCTATCGTAATGTTTGAAATAGAAATCGTCGTCACCTACCCCGACATTATCAATCATAATGGCGTGAAGCACACCGCGGATCTCCGGTGCACGGGTATCCTTATTTAAATCCCAATAGGTGATTCCTTCCGGTTCCTCGCCCCAGGAGTTGAACTGATAGCGGAAGGTTCCCTTCTGTCCGGATTTTGCGATACGCGTTACACAGGTTGAACTGTTTACTTCTATAACTTTCGGAACAGAAAAGACTGATATGCCGCCTTTGCTGTTGGCATAGCCGCTGTAATAGCCATTGTTGAGGTGCAGATGATTTTCATTATCGAAGCAGCCGCCCTGCATATGCTCCAGCTTCAGAGCAGCTCCTTTTTCATTTCGCAGAATAAGTGTTGCACGAAAGCGCAAAAAACTGGTGGATTTCTTCTTGATTGCTTCAAAATCAATATCGTAGATTACAATAGGACTTGCGCTTTCTTTGTAATACTCGTCCTGTACATGTCTGTCCGAAGTATAGAGCAGTCCATCATTAGGATTCACGGCACACCAGCCAAGTGAAGAAAAATAACTGTTGTTTCTCTTGATCCGCTGCCTGGTCATAAAAGCAAGGTTTTTTGCAGAAAATACTGCAATATAGGGATTTCCGTCGCCGGTCACCGGAACGAACAGATATTCCTTATAGCAATCACAATCACCCAGATGCTTGCCATACCTGTTTTTCAGGATTCCTTTTTCTTTGTTTTCGCCAGTCACCTTGTCATTGATCTTATGGGTAATGGGGAACTTCCAGAGATTACCATTCTGCGTGAAAAACCAGTTGTTGGCATCATGGCAGATTCCATTCAACTCTTCACTCCATCCATTCTCCCTGTCTGACGGCCACGTTTTCAGATACTTATACATAGCCTTCCTCCTCTCTCATTTTTTCCCAATTGCTCTTTACACCTTGCCCCCCCCATATTTCTATGGTAGAATACAAGTACGTTTTTTTATTGTGAT
>CAVGEN010000145.1:0-5442 GCA_963628185.1 Waltera intestinalis
TATGCAGGCAGCTTGCTTATCACTTGCAACAAGGAGTGCGTGGTGAATGAAGTGCGTGCAATCAATGCACAAGCCGAGGAAATGCTTGCCAAGGTGGAGACGGCAAGGAAGACTGTCGCTGATTGCAAGACTCTCTTGGAGGAGCTTGACACCACCTTCAAGGACAAACAGGAGACTGAGAAGAGATTTCAGAAGATAGACGAGAGGTTCTCTGCCATGGAAGGCAAGATGGACAAGATTCTATCAGCTATTAATAATAAATTCTAATGATGGTACTATGGAACAGAAGGATATAATGAATAAGTTTAACAGGCTTTATAGCAAGATGTCTGCATCAAACAAGCCTAGGTACATGCACATCTTTGGTGAGACCATGAGGTGCATGATGGAAGACATGGTTGACAGGAAGCCCGAGGTAGCCAAGGAATACCTTGACAAGTTGGAGGCTATAGACTGGTGTAACTATTTGTCAAAGAAGGAAGCCGTGGAGATAGTTGATGGCATGGAGCCTAAGGGAGGATGGAGTATCTCTGATTGGGAGAAACTGATGGATGCCCATGATGTCTGCCTAGAGGATTCACCCTACTATAACAAGTGGGCAATGTATGTTACCATGAATATGATTTACTCTGATAGTGGAAGTACCATTGCAAAGATTGCAGGGCATACCCTGTCAGACATCCCCAAGGAAGAATTGTTTGATGCCATCCACATGCTAGCACTTGACAAGCTGAAAGACAAGGATGGTATGTTTGACATACGCTCATACTTTCGTGTATAGGAAATATTGCTTTTAATGTCACTGCTTTAAGGAAAATGCTTTGCCAGAAGGTATTCTCCTTTTTATATATTCTAGCTGCTATGTTAAGGTTCAGTTAGTGAAAGTGTTAGATACGACATACTTCTTATTTCTTTGGTTATCTTTGCATATAAAACAAATAAGAAGATAAAATTATGGCATATAACGCAATAGGGGGATTCCCTGCACAACAGTTGACTTTCAACAAGAAAGGTAAGAAGTGGCGCAAACTTTGCGTTGATTTCGGGGATAACCACAGCCTCCTTCATTACCACTTGACAAGGAAGTCCGTTCATGCAATGAAGATAAACTATGACCTCATCAATGGCAAGATTCACATGAGTGACCTCAAAATGCTCATCAATCCTTATAACCTTGATGCATCATTCATTCCTGACAGCATCCAGCACTATCCTGTGATAAACTCAAAGCTTGAGGTGCTTAGGGGCGAGGAGTCCAAGAGGCTCTTTGACTTCAGGGTCATGGTTACCAACCCTACCGCAGTCTCTGAGATTGAGGAGGAGAAGAACAACCAGGTAAACATAATGCTCCAGCAAATCCTCATGGACGATGCACAGGATGAGCAGTCCTTCAACCAGGAGCTAGAGAAGCTGTCTGACTACTTCACCTATGAGTACCAAGACAAGAGGGAGGTAAGGGGCAACCTTTTGCTCAACCACTACATGAAGGAGCTTGAGATTCCCCAGTTGTTCAACCAAGGCTTTGTTGATGCTTATACCATTGGAGAGGAGGCATATCAATGTGACATCATAGGCGGTGAACCTTATATAGAGAAGATAGATCCTCTGAAGATGAGGGTCATCAAGTCAGGCTCATCCAACCAGATAGAGGATGCCGACATGATAGTGCTTGAGGATTACTGGAGTCCTGGCAGAGTCATCGACACCTTCTGGGATCAGCTCTCAAAGAAGGACATAGAGGCATTGGAGTGTGTCCCAGACAACCAAGACAGAGCCAACCCCTATGTTGATGGCATGGACAACCTTGACCCTAGGTATGGCTTTATCCCCAACCTTGGTGGTGTCACTGCTGGAGAGGCAATGATTGACCCCCTCAGCCTGTTTGACAATACCTACGACGCTACCTACCTCCCCTATGACAGCAATGGCAATGTAAGGGTGCTCAGAGTGTATTGGAAGTCAAGGAGGCAGATAAAGAAGGTCAAAAGCTATGACCCTGAGACTGGCGAGGAGACCTTCAACTTCTATCCAGAGACCTACCACTGCGACCCCATGAAGGGTGAGGAGGAGCAGACCTTCTGGATCAACGAGGCTTGGGAAGGCACCAAGATTGGCAAGGACATCTATGTCAACATGAGACCAAGGCCAGTGCAGTACAACAGGCTCAGCAACCCTTCCAGATGCCACTTTGGTATAGTGGGAAGCATCTACAACATCAATGGCAACGAGCCTTTCTCTCTTGTTGACATCATGAAGCCCTACGCCTACCTGTATGACATCTACCATGACAGGCTCAACAAGACTCTTGCCAAGAATATGGGCAAGATAGTGAAGATGGACTTTGCCAAGGTGCCAAAGGGATGGGATGTCGACAAGTGGCTATACTACATCAATGTGAACAACATTGCAGTCGAGGACAGCTTCAAGGAAGGCAACATAGGTGTGGCGACTGGCAAGCTTGCAGGTGCCATGAACAACAACTCCTCTGGTGTGATTGACGCTTCTCTTGGCAATGAGATACAGCAGTACATCAATGTGTTGGAGTGGATTTCCACAAAGATAGGTGAGCTTGCTGGCATTTCCAAGCAGAGGGAAGGGCAGATTTCCAACAGAGAGACTGTGGGAGGCGTGGAGAGGGCTACCCTCCAGTCCTCCCTTATCACCGAGAGGCTTTTCTTTGTCCATGACAGTGTGAAGAAGAGAGCCTTGGAATGCTTCTTGGAGACTGCGAAGATAGCACTTAGGGGAAGGAAGAAGAAGTTTGACTACATCCTTGACGATGGCAGCAAGCAGCTCTTGGAGATTGATGGAGATGAGTTTGCAGAGTGTGACTATGGCCTTGTGGTTGACAACAGCAATGGCACGCAGGAACTCAACCAGAAGCTTGACACCCTTGCGCAGGCAGCCCTCCAGAACCAGGCACTTGACTTCTCAAGCATCATGAAGCTTTACACCACAAGGAGTGTCACCGAGAAGCAGAGGATGGTCGAGCATAATGAGAAGAGGAGAAAGGAAGAGGCTCAGCAGCAACAGCAGGAGCAGCTACAGATGCAGCAAGCCCAGTTACAGCAACAGGCACAACAAGCCCAGGCAGAGCAGGAACTCAAGTACAAGATGTTCCAAGAGCAAATGGAGAATAACTTGCTGGTTGCGCAGATTAACTCACAGGCAGAGCTTGCGAGGTTGCAGCTGGCAGGGGGTTCAGATGAGATGACCATGGAACAGAAGCTGGCTCTTGAGAGGGAGAAGCTCTCAGAGAATGCAAGGCAATTCAATGAGAACCTTTCCTTCCAGAAGCAAAAGCAGAAGGATGACGTGAGGGTCAAGGAGCAACAGATTAAGGCAACCATAAAGAAGAACAACAGCAAGTAGAGCATGAAAGCAAGTGATATATTGATAGAGAAGATAAAGGAGTTTGAGGGCTTTATGCCAAAGGCAGGCAAGGCAGCTAAGTCCGAGAAGTACCTCACCATTGGCTACGGTCATTATGGTGCTGACGTAAAGCTTGGCTTAACCGTTACCAAGGAAGCAGCGACAACATTGCTGAGGAAAGACCTGCAAGGAGCTGAGGGTTATGTAAGCAAGCTAGGCGTAGCCAAGGTCCAAGGGCAGTTTGATGCCCTGGTGGACTTCTGCTATAACCTAGGCAGCGGTGCCTTGGGAAGTTCCACCTTATTGAAGAAGGTAAAAGCCAATGCCCCAGAGAAGGAGATAAGGGCAGAGTTTGCCAAGTGGGTGCATTGCGGAGGAAAGGTATTGCCTGGTCTTGCCAAGAGGAGACAATGGGAGGCAGACAGGTACTTCGGCAAGTAGTATTAACATTAAAGAGTAGAAGAGATGAAGTTAGTGACCATTGAAGGCTTTGCCCTGAAAGTAGCGGATGAAGCCTTGCTTATAAAGCCTATAAGGAAGCTGTTCAACCAAGACAGGAGCGCATCCAAGGAGCAGTTTTACAGGCAGATGTCCTACTTGTATTTTATGGTAGATCCCAGGAGTACATATTCCTATATCCTTGATGAGAAAGAGAGGGCTAAGGCTATCATAGAGCAGGAGGGTCTTGACAAGGACTTTACACCATCTCCTTTGTTGAAGGAGACAATGGAAGTATATAAGAAGCATACAGTGACTCCCTCACAGGAGTTGTTGAATGCCGCATTGAAGGCTGCACATACGGTAAGTGAGTTCCTCATGAAGCCAGACATACTGGAGCAGGAGGATGACAAGGGAAAGCCCAAGTACCAAATATCATCCATCACTGCTGCACTGAAGAATGTGGAGGGCATTGTCACCTCTTTGCAGAACCTACAGAGAAAGGTAGAGAGTGAGCTTACTGAACAAAGCAAGGCAAGGGGCAGCCAAGAATTAACTATTTTTGATGAGGTGGATTAAAATAATTGTTGTACCTTTGCATAAAAAGAACTGATTATGAAGAAACTAGTATATTTAACGATGATAGTGTTCCTTGGCATGGGTTGCTCCCACTATGGAACTCCTAGTGCAGAAGAAACAGATACCACATACATTGCCCCTGACAGTGTGTGGAATTATTCTGGCCTTCCTAACTATGATTCCATAGATCAAGTAACAAGGGCACATTCCTATCAATGGTATGGTGATAGTGATGCTCTTGAGAATGGAATACCAGAGGAAAGAAAGTCCAAAGGAATGCCTCCAAAAGATACTTTATGGATGTTGAAAGAGGATACACCATATTATAAAATGCCTAAAGATTAAATTGTTATGCCTATAAAAGATGATTCATTGGTAGCCCAATATATAAGGGCAATAGAGAATCCTGATAGTGTAGGATTCAATAATGGCAGGTGGGAAGCTCCTCCTGCTGGGAAAGGCTATGACCTTAACAGCAGGGGCTTTGGCATGGATGTAAACTACAATGATGCTACAAGAGACTTGACTGCTAACAGAAATGGTAAGTGGCTTACCGAGGATGAGGAGAGGCGACTTAGGCTAGACCACATGAAGGACAATCAGAAAACTCTTAACAAGTGGACTGCTTCTCCTTATATTAGGAGAAATCCTCTTACTGAGGAGAAAGAAGCTATGGCTTTAGGTATGCTTTATAGAGGGGATGGTATCAAGAGTATTATAAGGAACTCTGTCATAAGGGATGCTTACTACTCTGGCTCTGACGAGGATATGCAGAAAGTTGTTTCTAATTTCTATCAAAAGAAATACCCTCAAAGGGCTAAGAACCATAACCAATTTCTAAATTCTAGAAAGCCAAGTAATTCACAATCTTCCAAATCTAAGTTTGAGCAATATGAGTTTACCCCCAAATTTAAGTTTGCTGAGGGTGGAGACCTTGACGATAACTATTGGAACAACCTATCCATGAAAGACAAGGCTGAGATGATGAAGGTAGCCATTGCCAACGGCATTACTACCTTGCCAGAGATAAGACTAGCATACAATGAGTTTGCC
>CAVGEN010000146.1:0-5434 GCA_963628185.1 Waltera intestinalis
GCAGAAGGCGGAGGTCAGCAATGCCATTGCCGACTTGGAGACCTTGCTTGCCTCCAGGATGCAGTATTGGTTCGAGTAAACTGAACTATGTCGCTTTCATCGTCAGTTCTTTCAAGGTTTGTTGGTGCAGTGATGGATGATTTTGTATGGGGTATAGCCAGTCTGTCTATCCTGTCTGACTGAGACAGTCGGCAAATATTTGTACAGAAGAGCTTGCGCCCGTTTTGACCGCACACCGCACTCTGCAAGCTATTGATTGGTAGGATGTTATGTCTAATCCGTGCGGTGTGCGGTCTATTTGGTAATTGTACAAGAAGGTTTTGCGTAATATGATTACTGCCATGCTCTTGCTTTTTGAAGTTCTTGGAAAAATTCATCGACAGTATAATTGATGCCAGCCTTTGCGTCATCTTCCTCTATCGCCTTTATTTGCGCAATGGCTTCTTCTGCATTGGTGGGGCTGTCCAAATAAGGCATTCGGCTCCAGTCAAAGTCCTCATCCCCAAATTCCTCTACAGCCACCTCTTCCTCGGGAAGTGCCACGGCGGCATTTCCATGATAACCGGGTGTAGGCTCGGAAGCCATCTTGGGCTGGTTGTCGTCAGGCAACGCATATCTTTTCTCTTTCATAACCTTTCATCGTTTTAATTTGCGGCAAATATACGGAGAAATATCCAAAGATGCAAGGAAAAAGCGAAAAACTTGCGGAAACATTTGGCTCTTTCCTCCTTTTTCCTTACTTTTGTGAGCGTTTAATATCTCCGGGCTTCCGGCTGGGACGCCCTGGGCAAGGCAAACCTAAAAGATACACTCTATGGCTAAGAATTTCGACTATATCCTGCAGCTGGCGGAATATGTGCCAGGCTTCAAGAAACTCCATGCTTATTGCGACAAGGCGGAATGTTTCCAGACTTCTTATCCCGAGGAGTCGGCAAACAATGCGCGCAAGGCGCTGGAGTGGCTCTTGAAGAATATGCTCAGGATGCGGAAAGTGCCGGTGGAGGACCCTGCATTGCTCAGCACACTCTTGCACCAGCCGGAAACATACAGCTTCATCAACCGCGACTGGCGACTGGAAGACGACATCCGCACGGTGCAGAAGATAGGAAACTCTGCCAGCCACGACGGGGCGGAACCCGTAAAGAGGGTGAAAGCCTTCAGGTGCTTGCGGTCGCTCTACAATGTGGTGCAGGGATTCATGTTCCGCTGGGGAGCCATCAAGGAACCCTTGGTGCCTTTCGATGCCACGCTGGTGCCGCAGTCGCTGACAGGCCCGGTCGTTACCGCATCGCCCGAACCGCAGGTGGAAGCCGACGTGGTGGATAGCGTTCCGACCGGGAAGGTGGAGCATCCCGAGGTGCCGGCCTTGCCAGAAGAGTCGCTTGCCAGCGAAGCCATCACCCGGAAATATCTCATCGACTACATGCTCATCGAGGCAGGATGGGAGATACTGGAGACGAAGGGCGACATACAGGGCGGAAAGGCTTGCATAGAAGTGGAGGTGCAAGGGATGCCGAACGCCTCGGGCAAGGGCTATGCCGACTATGTGCTGTTCAGCCGTGGCGGCAAACCGCTTGCCGTGATCGAGGCGAAGGCGACAACCCACGAGGTGGGAGAGGGCAGGCGACAAGCCATCCTCTATGCCGACCTGCTGGAGAAGAAATATGGCGTGCGCCCCGTCATCTACTATACCAATGGCTTCCAAACGATGGTCATCGACGGACTGGGCTATACAGACCGCCCCGTCTATTCCTTCCATTCCCTCGACGACCTGGAAAGAATCATACAGAAACGGGGACGCCCGGAAATCAAGAACCTCACCATCGACGAAGCCATCACCAACCGCCCTTACCAGCAGACCGCCATCAAGAGCATCATAGAATGGCTCAACCAGAAGCACCGCCGCGGACTCCTGGTGCTGGCGACTGGTACGGGAAAGACCCGCGTCAGCATCTCGCTCTGCGACATCCTCATGCGCAACGACTGGGCGAAGAACATCCTCTTCCTCGCCGACCGCACCGCCCTGGTGAAGCAAGCCCACACCAACTACGAGTCGCTCTTGCCCGACGTGTCCATGTCGGTGCTGAGCGAGGACAAGGAGCCGGACCTCAACGCCCGCATCCTCTTCTCCACCTACCAGACGATGATCAACTACATCGACAAGGACGAGAAAGACTTTACCGTAGGTCACTTCGACCTGATCGTCATCGACGAGGCTCACCGCAGCGTCTTTGGCAGATACGGTTCCATCTTCCATTACTTCGACTCCCTGCTCATCGGCCTGACGGCAACGCCAAGAGACGAGATAGACCGCAGCACCTACGAACTCCTGCAACTCGACAACGGTACGCCCAACTATAGTTACGACCTTGCCGAGGCGGTGAGGGACGGCTATCTCGTGCCTTACGAGACACTGACCTATCATTCGCAGATTATGGAGACTGGCATCAAGTGGAACGACCTGCCGAAAGACCAGCAGGAACGGCTGGAAGAGGTGTGGACTTACGAGAAGGCATTGGCTGGCATGGGAGCCGACGAGGAATACCACCGGGACATCGACGCCGGCGAAATCTTCAAGTACCTCATCAACAACGACACCATCGACAAGGTGCTGCAGGAGTTGATGGAGAAAGGACTGAGGGTGCAGAGCGGCGAGGAGACAGGCAAGACCATCATCTTCGCCATGAACCATCAGCATGCCGAGCAAATCGTGAAGCGGTTTCGCGAGCTCTATCCCGAAAAGGGAGAGAGCTACTGCCAGTTGATAGACAACTACGTGAAATACGCCGATGCCTTGATACTTGACTTCGGGGACCCCGACAAACTGCCGCAGATAGCAGTGAGCGTGGATATGCTCGATACGGGCATCGACGTGCCGAGCATCCTCAACCTCGTCTTCTTCAAGCGAGTGAAGTCGAAAATCAAGTTTATGCAGATGATAGGCAGGGGCACTCGCCTCTATGCCGGCAAGGACAAGTTCTATATCTTCGACTGGTGCAACAACTTCGAGTACTTCTCCGTCCATACGGAAGGAGCGTCGCCCGTTGCCGTCAAGTCACTGACCGAGCGTCTCTTCTCCCTTCGCCTCGACATCGCCTTTGCCTTGCAGAGTGCCGGGCACCAGGAGAAGGAAGAGGACAAGCGGCTGCATGACGAGTTGAAGGAGACGCTGCACCGGCAGGTGGAGAGCCTGAGCATGGCACGCATCGACGTGAGGGCGAAGATGGATGTGGTGGAGCCTTTCCGAAGCAGGGAGGCTTGGACGTATCTCTCGGAAGTGGATGTGGCGAAACTCAACAGCATCGCCTCCATCCTGCCC
Organism: Waltera intestinalis; assembly: GCA_963628185.1. Classification (GTDB taxonomy): domain Bacteria; phylum Bacteroidota; class Bacteroidia; order Bacteroidales; family Bacteroidaceae; genus Prevotella. The sequence continues at coordinate 3,320 of CAVGEN010000146.1, forward strand.
CGTCCCACCGAGAACGAGGCTGCCAAGAAGTTTGACATCCTGATGCTCTGGCTGCAACTGGAGCAAGTGGATAGTACGGTGAATGCCGCCAACAGTCGTGAGAGCGTGATTTCGATAGCCGCCTTGCTCGAAAAGAAGGCCACCATCCCCTTGGTGAAAGCCCATCTCGGCACGATAAGGGAAGTGCGGACAGTGCAGTTCTGGGAGACGGCGACGCTGGACCGGCTGGAGCGGGTTCGCAAGGAACTGCGCGAACTCGTGCATCTCATCGCCGAGGGCAAGAACGACCGCACTTTCGTCATCGACATAGAGGACGTGGCAACGAGAGGGGCAGGTGCTCCCGCCGTCCGACTCCAGGCTACCTACCAACAGCGGGTGGTGGATTACCTTGCCGAACATACCGACCTTGCCGTATTGCGGAAGATACAGAACTTCGAGCAGTTGACCAACGAAGACATAGCCGAGCTTCAGCGTATCTTCTGGGAGGAGTTGGGCACTCGCGAGGAATACAACACGATGACGCAGGGCAAACGCTACAATCAGAATGTGGCAGCCTTTATCCGTGTCATCAATGGCATCGACCGCCAGAAGGCTTTGCAGATATACGCCCAGTTCATCAAGGACTCCTACCTGACGGCGGAGCAGGAACAATACCTGAAGAATGTGCTCGACTATGTAAGCGTGAATGGCGACATCCAGTTGGGCGACTTCATGGAATATCCATTGAAGAACGTGGACTGGCGTGTGGTCTTCGGCAACCAGTTTGTGAGTCTCAAGGACTTTGTAAAGCGCATTCATCAGGTGATAACGACTTCGGCGTAACGGAAGAGACCTTGTAGCCGTCTGCCCTCTCAATCGCCGTGCCGAAGTTTTATTTATGCGCAAGGTAATACTTCATACCTCGCTTTACGTTCTCCATCACGGCCTTGCTGGAGAAGGTGGCTCCCGTCACACCGTCGATATTGGCGGCGGAAGCCTTGCTGGCCTTCATGCCATACCACTTCTTGAACAGACTAGTCTTCACCTTGTTGAAGAAGTTGGGAGTCTCTTGGTTGGCTAGCGGCTCAATCTTCACCACTTTGTTGCCCTTGATGTAGATGTTGAGCGGCGTGTTGCCTCGAAAACCTTTCACGTCTTTGGCGAGGGTGGTGGTGTTGACTATGTATGTGCCGTCGGCTTGCTTGGTCATCACCTCCGAACTGTTATTGCTCTTTGCGATTGCCGTACCTGTAGTCATAGCCATCATCCATGCGATGGCGAGAAAGAAAACTTTATTCTTCATAATCTTCTGTTACCTTATTATTATGCTTGTATTTTTTATACCTATTATGAAATGCACCTAATTGCTGATGCTATTGTGATGCAAAGTTACGGAGAAATATCCAAAGCTGCAAGAAACTATGGGAAAAACTTACGGAAACATTTGGCACTTCCTTCTTTTTACGCTACTTTTGCATTGGGCGAGGGCTTGTGGAGTCTTTTCTGTATGTAACAGAAACTTTCGAAAATAGTTCAAACATACTTGTCTATCGTTCAAAATAAGAAAATAATACCTTGAAAGAGAACGTTATTCAGATTTTATTTGTATTTTTGCCGTGCCTTTTGAATCATAGGCATAGAATCAGTAAGTGAAGAGCAAGAATATAATAACATAAAACAAAATCAAAAAACAATTTAAAATGAAACTGAACGACATTCTTTCCAGCGGTTTTGACGCTGCGGAGTGGGAAGCCAAGGGCTATGAGCTTCCCAAGTATGACATCGCAGCCGTGGCCAAGAAAACCTACGAGGAACCCACTTGGGTTCACTTCGGGGCAGGAAACATCTTCCGTGCCTTCCCTGCCGCCATCCTCAACGATGCCCTCAACACGGGCAAGTATGACCGTGGCGTCATCGTGGCCGAGAGCTTCGACTACGAAATCATCGACAAGGCTTATCGCCCATACAATAATCTCTCCCTCCTCGTGAGCCTCCAGAGCAACGGCACTATCGAGAAGAAGGTCATCGCCTCAGTTACCGAGAGCCTCAAGGCCGACAAGCAGTTTGGCGAGGACTGGGCACGCCTGGTGCAGATCTTCCAGGCTCCCTCGCTCCAGATGGTCACGTTCACCATCA
>CAVGEN010000147.1:0-5352 GCA_963628185.1 Waltera intestinalis
GTTAGATAAATCCGCCGTTTTTAACAAGGAACATGTTAAACTCTCTATCGTTTTTGGCAACACGGCTCTATCTTGAAGTAAAAAAAATCGTGTTAGAATGCTCTAAATTGAGAGGCTATGAATAATTCAGGTTAAAATTGACATCATACTCTAAAGCCGTAACGGTTGCGGCATCTCCAAACAACGGCTTGACGGTCTTGTCTTTTGGTGAACGGTTCAAAGAGTTTGTTTCAGCACAAACTAAAAGGCCTCTCTTCAAATCTCCATGACTTAGAATAGAAGAAAGGTTGCTCATACCATAAACCCAACCTGAGCATCCGAGAGGAAGGTCGAGACAGTAGCAATCGTTGCGAAATCCAAGTCTGTCTTGTAGTATGGCAGATGTAATAGGTGCTATGTAGTCACGTGAAGTGCAGACGTAAATAAGGGCATCCACAGTGTTTGCCTCCCATCCCAACTTCTCCAACAGTTTCAGAATAGCCTGATAGGTCAAGTCGCTGGCTGTTGTCCCGGGTTTCACCACACGCTTGCGCTCGATGCCGGTAGAAGCAATCACCTTCTTTGCCTCCGCCTCGTCAGCAAAGATAGGCAACGTGAGGTTTTCTTCAATGGTAGGAGGAACACATGCAGCCAATCCCACCATCTTCACTTTGTTTATCGTTAAATATGACATTGTTCTTATCTTTTTACTAGCAGTCTTTGTTTTTTACCAGAGGATGTCATTGGAATCTTGTCAATCCAGTCGTAGGCTACGGGTCTCTTATACACCTCCAACTTCTCCCGTAATTGTTCTGCAATCTCTTCAAAGCTCAATGTAGTTGAATCTTTCAGTATATAGCAGAATACCAATTCACCCATAATGCCATTCTCGTCCTTGGTAGGCACGCATATGCAGTCACCCACGCCCAAAGCCATGATGGCATCTTCCACCTCCATAGGGCTGACTTTTTTGCCGCCTACGTTGATGAGTTCTTTTTCCCTTCCAAGCAGATAAACGTATTCGTCTGCAGATTTATATCCACAATCTCTGGTGCGGAAGTAATCACCGAAAAATGCGTTTTTCGTGTCAAACTCTTCCAAATAGCGAGTCAACACCATGTTTCCCTTTACGCAGATTTCGCCTTTGTCACCATTTGCTACTTCGTTGCCCTCATCGTCAAAGATTTTCACGTCCACCTTGTCGCAAACAGGCTTGCCGATGGAATCCAGATGTTCAGTGTCATGAAACTCCTGAAAGCAGTTACGAGAGGCCTCTGTCAATCCATAGTGCATGCAGATACGAGTATCAGGGAACATACTCAGCATCTCCTTCTTTGTATCAAGAGGCATGGCTGCACTGCCTATTTCTATATAATGTATTTGTGAAGCATACTTGCCTATGCGTGTACCACTCATTTTGCGGATATAAGCCCATGCGGCAGGAACGACCCCAATCCCAGTTACCTTGTAAGTTTCAATGGCTTTGAGGAATGTTCTCACGTTGGCAAAGTTACTCAGAATGATTATCGTAGCTCCCTTCAGAAGATTACAACGAATCCTACCCATACCAAACGAGTGACATATAGGAAGACCTAACAGTTCTACATCATCCTGCTTGTTCCCTATATACTCGTTGATATTCGAAGCCGAGGAATAGATGTTATAGTACGAAAGACATACGCCCTTGGGAGCACCTGTAGTTCCGGTGGTGAAGAGTATCTCTGCAATATCTTCTTGATTCAGGTCCTTATAGGAAGAGTACAAGTACAATTCTTCTTCATTCTCTAATTTGAGATCTGAGAACATCTTGCTCTCATACAGGCTACTCTCATAGCCAAAACAGTACTTAGGTTTAACCTTGTTCTCTATATAATGCAGGTATTCTTCATTGCTGTTGGCATCAACAATAACATTGGTGACTCCAAGGATATGAGCGCCAAAATACAGATAGACATACTCTACATCTTTATGCGCAGAGAGCATTATTCTGTCACCATGATGCATACCCATGCCTTTCAGCAACGAAGCGGCCTTGCGTATGTTCTTTCCCAACTTTCCGTAAGTCACTTCCTTACCATTCATTATAATGGCTGTTTTGCCTGCATAATACTCGCAGTTCAGCATCACAGCCTTCAACAAAGGACTATGTTCGTACATTCCTGAATTCCTTATTTCTTTATTTTCTCAATTTCTGCAGCCCACTCGTTGATGGTGGTGATATCAAAGATGTCATCCTCGGGTATCATCACGTCAAAAGTGTCCTCTATCTTGGAGAGAATTATTACACTGCGCATGGAGTCATAGCCCTCCATATCAAAGAGCTCCTTGTCGCAATCCAGTGTGTTTTCATTCACCTCCAGACACTCGGCTACTATCAACTTTACTTGTTCCTGTATTGTCATTACGATTTTTATTTAATTGAAACACCACCATCAAGAACCATTGACTGACCTGTTACCCAAGAAGAGGCATCACTAAGCAGATAGATGGCGGCAAATGCAATGTCTTCTGGTTTCCCATAACGGCCAAGCGGATAGCGTTTCTGATCTTCAAAAAGTTGCTCTTCACTAATCGTTCCACGATGTATTAGTGGCGTATCAACCATTCCAGGACAGATGCTGTTGACACGAACCTTGCGTGAAGCAAACTCCTTAGCGGCAAATTTCATGATGGTATTAAGTGCAGATTTGGAAGCTCCATATATACCGTTGCCCCCACTGAAAATCTGAGTGCCTCCTAACGAAGAAAGCAATACGACAGACGATTCCTTCTGCAACTTCTTTTTCTTGTAGAGCATCCTGAGTAGTTCTACAGGGGCAAAGAAATTGATGCTGAAGATATCGTCAAACTTTTCCTTTGTGGCAAACTGGACAGGAAGAGTCAAACCCTTACCTGCACAAAGTACCAAACCATTAATGGCAGGTACTTCAGCAAGCAGGTTGTTCAACTGCTCTTCATCAGTCAAGTCTGCAATAATCTGCTTGTGTTCACGCTCTTCTGCGCCTTCAAGTGCGTCAAAAGTCTCTTGCAACCTGGTGGCATCACGGGCAGTAATAATGACAGTAGCTCCAAGTCTTGAAGCATTGATGGCTGTCGACTTACCTATACCTGATGAAGCTCCAGTTACAAGGATGGTCTTGCCTTCAAGGTTATATGGATTGAATGTTGTCATACTTCTTAAAGTTCTACCAGTTTACTTATTACAGGACTATCTGTTGTAAAGTGTACTGTGCCCCATGAGAGGCCTACGCCAAATCCACAACCGATGTACTGTGTCCTTTTACCCTTAACTTTATCAGCCAACTGAGTGACGATAGTGATAGGAATAGAAGCTGATGATGTATTGCCGAAGTGAGTCATAGAATAAGGAACTTGCTCCACTGTGAGCTTCAGTTTCTTACGGATTGTCTCATTCATCTTGCGGTTAGCCTGATGGAAGACATAGTACTCTATGTCCTCTGTGTTTAGACCATACTCAGCAACGAGTTTCTTGATACTCTTTGGTGCTGTTGTGATACCAAAAGCAAATACGTCCATGCCCTTCATCAGAGTCTGGAAACCATGGCGTTTTCTACCGTCTTCACACATTACCGGCTCAAGATCTTTAGCTATGACCTGATTTCGGCATCCACCTACAGGCTTGATGATAGCATCATAACCTGATCCGTCAGTACCGAAGTGGAACTGGAAACCTTCTGCACCTTCTTTGTACTCGATAGCTGTCGCTGTTGCTGCGAATCCGAACAACTGATCAGCCTCCTCGAAACATTGCTTACGCGCGTCACCGGCAATCAAGATACCCTTCTTGATCATGCCCGTCTGCATAAGGCTGGAGATTACGCTTAAACCATATACCCAACCTGAACAACCAAGAGAGATGTCCAAAGCCATACAATCCTTGCTAAGCCCAAGTTTGTCCTGAAGGATGCAAGAGGTAGCAGGAAGAATGTAATCAGGAGTCTGACTGACAAAAACGAGGGCGCCGATTTCTTTCTTGTCCCACTTAAGGTCTGCTATCAGCTGCTCTGCTGCTGCCTGACCGAGGTCGGAAGTGGTGAAATCGTTGCTGTATCTCTTCTCTATGACACCTGTTGTTTCTGCAAATGCCTGAGCATCATACTTGTCTGTAGTAGATATTGTAGGCATAATCTGCTTAGGTACTCCAGCTGATATGCCTGCAATAGCCACATTCTTGATACAAAGAAATGCCATTAAGCCTTACTCTTCACAATATTATACAAATCCTCTACAGTAATGGCAGAGCGCATGTCATCACCCTTAACTGTCACGTCGAACTCCTCGTCAATCATGGCTATGATGCTAAGAGCTATCAGTGAGCTGTACTCGTCGAGGTCATGGAATACTGTTGTGGTCTCAATGCCTTCCGTCTCTTCAAATTGCTCCTTGAAGAGTTCTGTGAATTCTTGTAATGTTTTCATTTCGTCTAAAATTTTTATTGTTACTATCTTTGTCAAATATTATGCTTAATCAGAATCTCACCTTCTTTGCTGGGACACCCATATACAGGTTGCCGTCTTTGGGCTTTGTCATCAGTACACTACCGGCAGCTATGCGCACCTTATTGCCAACTGTCAAGCCCTGAAGTATTATGCTGCCCACACCGAAGAAGTTGCCGTCGCCTATAGTTACTGCACCCGATACACGTATTGCGGGCATAAACGTATTGTAATTGCCTACATTGTCATCATGTCCAAATACGACCGAACCATTGAATACATTAAAATCACCAAAGGTTACATTGCAACTTACTGAACAATTTGCTTGTATGATGTTGCCTTTACCTATATGGAATGATGCTTTATCTACAATGTTAAAGTTTGGATGTATAATATTGGGGAATGAAAGATTCTTATTCTCCTTTATCTTTCCATAAATGGCTTTTACTGCGTTAGGACTACCATTTGCAATCACTACATTAAGCGGCTTTGCCCACATTTTTGCTGTTTCAGAACCGCCCAAAACGGTGCCAAAATGTGAAACTTGCTCACATTGAGAATGAGTGTCATCAAAGAAACCTACAAGGTTCCACTGCGGCTCGTTTGATTGTTTATTAATAATGTCCAATAAGCAGGCCACCTCGCGGCCGAAACCACCGGCACAATAAATAGCGATATCTTTCATATGATTGCTGTATATAAACGTTTGGTATTTTATCGTCAAATAGCTTCAATATTGTATTCTGTTATGTCCATCGAAGACTTTCTTTGTTCCGTTTTTTGCATTGCTGTTGTTTATGTCTGAGCGGAATAGACCCTTTTTGATTGTTGCAAAAAAGATTTTTCGCAACCATCTATCTTTTTTCTAAAAACGCAGTTGGTATATAAGCCGTGACAAATGTCATGAGGCCATCCA
>CAVGEN010000148.1:0-5345 GCA_963628185.1 Waltera intestinalis
GGTCGCGGTTGTAGGCGTCTTTCTTTGCCCGTTTCTCCGAATAACTGACAATAAGCCGTTCTCCATTCTGACGCTTGATCTCGTTGCACACATTGTCTTTCTTGTCCAATGAGAGTATCCATTGCTTGACATCGATGCTTTCGTTTTTTATACGTGCGCCCAAGATGTACTTGTATCCGGCTTGCTGCAGTAGCTTCACGTTATTTTTGTTCATCAAGCCAGAATCGGCAACGACCACGAAATCATCTCCAAGCGTGAAGCGCTGCTTGAAGTCGTCAATCATCGGTATCATGGTGAACCCTTCATATTGGCAGCCATTGAACAAAGAATATGACAGAGGATATCCGCCTTCGGAAACCAACAAACCAAGCACCACTTGTGACTCGGCTGTCTTGCCGTCTTTCGAGAAGCCTGGCTCACGCAGTATGTCCGTCTGCGATGTTTCAAAGTATAGGGTTGTCACATCGTAAAACATCAGTCCTATTTTGCCTCCGAAAATCTTCCGCGTATGCTCCACACTGATTTGCTGTGCCTGCTCCATCTGCGTGTTGTAGAGCTTGTCCATGTAACGATAGATGTGATTGAGGTCAACGTCCTCGTCATAGTAAGACTTCAGGTAGCTTACCGTGGCCAACTTGCTTTGGGGCTGCGATACTCTTGCAATGACGAGATGGCGCAGGATTTCGTCGGGTATGCGATTGAAGCCGATGCTGTCATAGACTCGGTTGAGCAACAGTTGTGTGCCGTTGATCAGTACTGAGTCCATATTCTCCACCACACGTGCTGTCTCTTCGAGTTCTTTACCGCGACGGTCGTCAAAATCCAACTCTTGCTGCCCGTCATGAGTACGCAACCACAATTGTGCCTCTTGGAACAGTTTGTCGGCTTCAGCTTCCGATTTTGCCACTCCAAATTTCTTCACTTCTGTGAATTTTCCATGTGATTTGTTCACCACTACGACACTTATGGTACCCGAGCGGTTGATTTTCTTGCGTACAAACATGGCACAAAGGTAGGCGTTTTTATGCTTGCGTCACCCTAAGTCACCCAATTTAAACACCTAACCCTCTGATTTTCAATAAGCGCTATGTGATGGCGCAAAAAAGTGATGAAGTCAGGTGGGGGCGCAAAGAAACTGGAAACGGAGGCAAGGAGACTCGCTTCCGAAGAAGGCAAGACTGTTACTGAGAGTGCCAAAGCGCAAGGTTTCATCGGCAAGGTCAAGGAGGCGTTGCAGAAATATTGGAGGGGTGTTGCCGACTTCCTGCACATCCATTTCACAAGCGCCGAGGAGGTGGCCGACAAGGTGCTGGCTGACTGGGCAAAAGGCATCAATCCGAATGGAATTGAGCCTTCCAAGGACCCGATGCAGGGCATCAGGGACGCGGCAGATGCTTATCGCGAGGAGAAGGCTGCCAAGACGAAAACGGAAAATAGTGGCCGTGGCGGGCAGCAGGGCCAAGAGGATGTGCGTCCGAAACAAAAGGTATCGCAGAAGGTGCGGTCTGCGCTGGAGTCGATTGCCGAGGACTTGGGGTACAAGGTGGTATGGCACGACACGCTGCAGGACAACGGCTATATCGACTACAAAAAGAAGGAGATACACATTGCCGAGGATGCCGAGAATCCTCTTGATGCGGTGTTCGGCCATGAATCTACGCATGCCATCCGCAAATCGAGCGAGGCTGAGTTTGTGAAACTCCGCGATGCGGTGAAGCGTCTGATTGGTGAGGACAAGTGGAATGAACTTATCAAGAGCAAGCGTGAGGAAGACTATGCCGAGGCGAAACTCGAAGAGGAGGTGACAGGCGACGTTGTCGGCAGCATACTCCATGACAGGAAGATGGCCGAAGGTCTTGCCCGCGAGTTGAAGGGCGACCCCGGCATCATTGCCAAGATCCGTGAGATATGGCACAAGATTATCGACCGCCTCAAGTCGATAGGTGCGAAGGAAGAGTTGAAGCAGACTGAGGATGCGCTCGCCGCATTCGAGGCCGTGGTGCATGCCTTCAAGACGGCGAAGGAGAAGGCGGACGAGGAACGTCTTACGCCGGGTACGGAAATGCGCAATGACAATGGAGATGTGATTGCCCGTATGGACGATGCCGGCGACATTGCCTTCAGCCACCGTACCTACAAGGACTTTACGGATGAGGACGGGAACAGACACAAAGGAACAAGAAGCGGTGTCATAGAGCATCTTGAGTCCCAGGAAATGAAGAAGGCCGACATCAAGAAGTTTGTCGACAATATGGACTACTGGTACGACTTGACCGGGAAGGTTGCAGATTTGGTGGACAAGGACGGCAATTTCCTTTTTGATTCCTTCCATGCATGGTCGCAGACATCCCCGCTGTACAAGCGTTATGAAGGGAATATCGTCCGTGCCGTCTCTACGCTGGTGACCAATGGTGAGTATCCCTTGAATTTTGAGTTGTCCACCGACTGTATCAAACGTGAGGCTTTCACCCAAATCATCAACGAGATGGTCAATATCGGCGGCACGTTCTGGAAGAAGCTGACTCCGGAGAAGATACAGGAATTGCGCACGCTTCAAAAGAGTTACGGCATACAGGTGGCCTGTCCTTTGTGTTTCGTTGAAGGCAAACGCCTGAATATCATGAAATGGGCGACATCTGTTTCCGTGAAATGGAATGAGGCTGTGAAGCGGGTGGCCGGAGACCGTGAAGTGACGCCATTCGGTTTCGGGCAAGGGACGTTTGTTCCCGATGCGCCCTACGACGAGCGTACTACTCCGCAGTCGGTTGTCGACCAGATCAATGCAGTGGCAAGGATTGTCGGAGACCATGACGGAGTACTTCCGGCTGACCTTGCCCGGATGCAGGCCAATACCAAGGCGATGGAAGACAAACTGCAGTCTTATTACGAGGACTTTGTCGGCAAGCATGGTAGCGGAAACGACTTCTCGCTGACCAATGCACAGATAGGAGAATTGCGTAGCCTGCGCGGAAAGAACAGCAAGAACGTTGTCGGTAGAATGGTGTCAATGATTGCAACACATCCTGAACTCCAGCATACGCTGGACGTGTCCGACCTTGTCGGTTCAAAAGGACTGACCGAGATCCGGAAGCGCGGCGGAGAGGCATTTGCACAAATGTATTCGCTCATCATCTCAGCCAATGGAACCGGAACACCGAAGGTAGTGCAGGACGCGCAGCCCTATAGCGGAGAAATCATCGACGTGTTGCAGAATGCCTTTGACAAGGCCGACAAGATTGGCGGAGCACGACTGTTCTCCTTCTCGGACTTCGACATTACGAAAGTGTTCGACATCATGCAGATAATGTGGGACTGCGCAGCACGCAATGCGAGAGTGCAGTCGTACAGCAAGGAGATACCCTACATACTGATTTTCGGCAAGAGCGGTGTCAAGATAAACATGTCAATGCTCCCGGAGGCACGTCCGGCAAAGGATTTGGTCGATGCCTACAAGAATACGAAGGGCGAGAGCCGAAAGAGGGCGCTTGAGCGAATCCGTGAGAATGCCGGTCTCGACATGGACGGAGACAAGATTGTCGGTATGCAGCTGAGTGACTCGCATTCGGTATCGAAGGAGTTTGCCGAATCCATCTACCGCAATCCCGAATACAATGCCAACTGCGGCGCCATCATGGTAGGCGTTTCGGCCAACCATAGCATCTATGCGATGCTTCAAGGGTACATCCGTCAGGTCATCCCCTTTCATCTTAGTGGTATGCCGATATCGGCACGCCGGGCAACCGACTGCCAGTATTACCGTGACTTTACCAATGAGCAGAATACCGGCGTTATCGTGAACGGCAGAAGAGTGAAGGCCAAATGGGGCGAGAATACTCCAGTGAAGTCGGACTTCAATTTCTATGAGAACGAAAGCGAACCGGGATGGAATATGCGCCAGCGTGCCCGCGACTATGTGAAATGGTGTGCGGACAACGGTCTTGTTCCTCGGTTTGAGTGGGCGGTCAACTCGAAGGCATATGCCGACTGGTGCCGCAAGAAGGGCTATAAGCCCAATGGATACCTGATGCAAGAGATGGACAAGCGCACAACCGACGGTGTATTCGACGAATACTACAAAGTGCTGACCGACTACACTGCTTATCAGCCGGTGTTCGATGCGGAGGGTAGACTGGTAGACGAGATACCTGCACCCCACAAGGCGGTGACCGGAGACTTCGCAGTAGACGAGAAGACCCTTGGCATGACTTTGGGCGTGGATGCAGAAGGCAGGATGGTGGACAGTAACTCCATGCTTGCCAATCGTGAGCGTACCATCAAGAACACCGACATCAACAAGAAGGAGATCGCGCAGAAGGCTATCCTGCTTGTCAACGGCAAGGCCAAGGTCGATGACCTTATAAAGGAGGACGGAAGCCAGTTCGACAACAACAGTGACTCCGACAAGTTTATGGAGGCGACGGGGGAAGACGGTATTGACCGGTCGAAGAGAAAAGGATTAGACAATAGAGAACGGAATAAGATAGACCGTGAGATGTTTAAGTCCCTAAAGGGAGAAGAAGCCCTGGCGGAAATCGATTCCATGTTCAAAGAAAAATCCGCTCCGAAAATGCCGGAAACGATAGAAGACGTATCGTCTTTTAGGCACATTTTTGCGAATCCGATTCGTAGTATTATCGGTGAAATGGTCAGAGTGAAGGACGAGGTGTTCAATAAGATTGTCAGAAACGGCAGAAAGAATATTTCAGGGGCAGTTCTTCCTACGATACAGGATGCAGATTTCGCTATAAAAGACGCGGATGGGAGTACCATCTATGTGAAACGGTTCGGAGTTGAGAATAAAGACAAGATTTATAATGTTGCTGTTGTAAACAAATATGGGGAGGTGGAAGATTATGTAAGTTCTGTCCATATAAAGAATGACAACAACTTGCGCAATAAAATAGAAAAAGGTGCGGAATTGCTCCTACCGACTAATCGGAATACCTATGGGAATGAATCCCAAAGCAATTCTACACCTATTGCAAATTTAACCAATCCGCCTGAGACCGCCAAGGTTTATGCCGAGAAAGTTCAAAAGGAAGACATTGACCGCTCCAAACGTAAGAAGAAAGGTGATACTACGTCCGTTGTAGCCGACCATATCATTGAGGTCAATAAAAAGGTGGGCGGCAAGGTGCGCACGGTGACCGGTGCGGACGAGGTGACGGATGAGCGTGTGAAGGCTGCGCTTGCTGCGGGCAAGAAGGTGAAGGGCTGGTACGACGGGAAGACCGGCGAGGTGTGCGTGTATCTGCCTAACGTGAAGGACAAGTATACTGCCGAGAAAGTAGTGTGGCACGAGACGGTGGGACACAAGGGTATGCGCGGACTGCTTGGCGAGGAAG
>CAVGEN010000149.1:0-5125 GCA_963628185.1 Waltera intestinalis
TGATTAAGAAACAAAGGTTTTAATTAGAATGGTGAGACACACCGTAAAAACTGTGTTAAAGTTATGAAATCAATAGTAAACTTTTTTACGAGTGATAATTTTTGTATAGTCACTTTTGTGGTGGTGATTGTAGGTTTAATCTTTTTCTTTGGCTAGCATAATGGAGAGTCTAAGGTTTAGAAAAATGAAGTTTAAGGCGGCGAAGTCCGAGAAAGGATGTCGCTTTGATGCTTGCTACAAGGGCAAGCACATAGCTTTCGAGAGTGAGGATATGTCCTTGTACGAGGATGCCCTTTCTGAGAATGGCAGAAGGGCGAAGGCGGCAAGGCGAGTTGTTTACGAGAATATCAAAAGCGTTTATTACAATGAGAAGGATTGATTTAGGTGAGTTTAAGCCAGCGGATGAGTTTGTTGTTGAGGCTATGATGCGTGATGGCAAGTTCAAGGTTATCGGCAAGGTTATCACGAAGAATAACTTGTTGAACGATGATGATTTGGAAATAATCTATGACTTCGCCAACTGGGGAGTGAACGGACATGAGCTTGCAGTTGTCGGCGCTGGTGTCTATGCAGGTATGGATGCGGATTCTGAGGGTAAGATGACCTATGTAATATTTGATTCAGAGGTCAGCGTGGTGAACGATAACATCATGGTTCGCAAACATTATGATGCCTCGAATGGCTATTACATTAAGTCCAGTAGATTGCACAAGGAGCAATCAAAGGATGTTTGGTGCTATGGCAGCCGTGAGGCGATTATTAGCGAATACAAGTCTAACCCTTTTATTTGCGGCAAGGTATGAGTAAAAATAAGTTACCCCATGTGAAGCCGTCGTACATTGATGGCGGTGATGTATGGCACGACATTGATAAGTTCCCTTGGATTGGGCACACAATCATTGTGGAGAGACAGTTGAAAGGCTCGAATGAGCTGAGTTATAGAACGGAGGATGTTTGCGTTGAGCGTACAGACAGGTTCGAGCCAACGATGTCCTTTGCCCCAAGCGGTGGGCGTATGCGGCGGACTTGGCTCAATGTAAGAAAATAGATGGTTAAGCCAAAAGCATCAGAAATGATAGATGTAAGTGAGTTCCCTATTTTTAAAACCCGATTTTGCAATATATTCGGGCTTGAATTGCAGGAGTACATGGACATGAATATGTTAATAGTTTGCAGGTCGCTCATGTTCGATGTTTGCAAGTTCACTGATTGGTTAGAATGGAAATATCCCAAAGAATGCCAAATGGAGAGCGCAAGCTACAAGGATGTAGTCTTGTCGAAATTTGGGAAGAGTGGTGTGGAGTTGATAACAAAATTGATAGGATAAAATAATATAATGAGGCGATGAAAGAAGTTGTAAAGGCAAGGGTTGTTCCCTTTGAGGTAGCCAAGTTACTCAAGGAGGTTGGCTTCGATGAGAAGATAGATGAGTTTTGGGCATATAGCACTCCTTGGACAGCAGAGGGTGGTGTACGAATGGGTGGCAAGTACAATAGTCACTATGGTAGTTATGTCGCCTATTCCAATTCCGAATGGGAGAAGAATGAGGTGGCGTTCGCCGAAGCTTTCAAGTTGAGCAGCAAGCATCCTGCGATTTCTGCACCATCATACGATATGGCGGTGGATTGGGTTTTGGAGCATTTGGGTGTATATGTGGAGGCGAAGCTCGATTTGAACAAAGAGTATTTCTGGGCAATGACCCAATTAGAGCCATTCGGGACATTGTTCCATAATGGCGGCAAGCATTATCCTTCACGTTATGAAGCCATGGATGCCGCATTCTTGGAGATATTGGAGAAGGAGAAAGGCAAGCGTAAAAAGTATGATTTTTAGAGTGAGAGTATGGATAAGCGGAAGATGATTGAATGGGTTGGCACGCAGGACACGGGTATTTCCTCGATGACGATGTGGTGTGCGCTCATGGATGTTGACGGTAGAAATGGGATTGATGCGGATGTGCCGCACGACATCTCTGATTTTCGAAGATGCTATCACATGGTGGAATATGGTAAGGTAACTGGGTCGGACTTGCAAAAGGTGAAGAAACAATATCCGTGGTTCGCTCCGTTCGTGGACAATTGGCGTGAGCTGTCATTGTTCTTCGAGGAAGAGCTGGATGGGCGGTTGTATGGGAATATCCTGCAGCTTGAAAATGAATCGGAAAGAATAAGGGAGAAATGTTAAATTGCTCACCAGGACAAAAGAAAGATATTAAAATACTTGCAATGTAAAAATAATATTTGTATCTTTGCACCGTGATTTGGTTGTTGCACAAGACAAGGTGAGATACACCGACAAACGGTGGATAGATTAATTCCTTGAAGAAAAAGAAATTAGATGGTCTTCACAAAAGGCCGCTCCTACCATAGTAAAGTCAAGACTTAGAAGTTTACGGAGGGGTTTATCAGTTTTCCCCATCGAGCCAGACTACAAAAGGTAAACTTCAATAGGGGTGGGATTCCCCAAGAGTGCCATGTGGTGTAATGGCAGCACTACAGACTTTGGTTCTGTCAGTAGTGGTTCGAGTCTACTCTTGGCAACAGAAGAAAATAGTGATTTAAGGTAAAAAATTGTTTGAGACTTAACGGCTCAGTTCGTGAGAATGCCAGTCGTTGCTGGGGGAATAGCTCAGTTGGCTAGAGCATCTGCCTTGCAAGCAGAGGGTCGGGAGTTCGAGTCTCCTTTCTTCCACGCAGCCCATGGTTTGTGAAAGTCAAACAACCAACGTCGGCAGAAATGTCTTCCAGTTGGGCGCGGATGGAAGTTCCGCAAAATCGTGGGTTGGAGCAGTTGGTAGCTCGCTTGGCTCATAACCAAGAGGTCGGAGGTTCGAGCCCTTCACCCACAACAAGACGAAACATCGCCGCCGGGAATAGCAGGCTCTCATAGGAATCTGGGACATCCATAATCGAGTAAAGAGTGTAGTGTGGATGCGGCGAATGAAGATTTGAATAAGCCGATGAACATGGTATGGCTTGCAAGGGACAGTGGTGGTGTTTCGCTTGGTATTTACATTAAAACTGGGAATAATGAAGAATGTAATAAGACTGGTGGTGGCCGAGGCTCGATTGAGCAAGGTTTACCCGAAGGACATAAAGAAGTATCTGATGGGCTTGTATGCTTCTTTGCATTTAAAGGATAGTGAGAAGGACATGGAGCGTCTTATATATTACGCTTTCAAAAATGGCTATGTTCTTGGAGCGGCCAGCCAAGGGGCGGATGCTCAGGATGTGAGCGACAGGTTGCCAGATTTGGGCATCGAAGGAGAAATAAGTGATGATATAGAACGTTGAACTACCCACAAGCTAAAGACTTGTGGGATTCCGACTTCATTGAGGAATGCTTGCGAGCAAGTCTTACGCCCTCTCCATCGGTGTAATCGACAGTCCCTTCCGATATGTTTCTTAATCCTTCATCAAGAATGTTCCTTGCAGCGTTCAAGTCACGGTCTATCAACTTGCCGCAATTAGGGCAAGTGTAGTAACGGTCTGACAAAGACAAGTCTTCCTTGACATAGCCGCAGTGATGGCAAGTCTTGGATGAAGGGTAGAATCTTCCTATCTTGGATAGTGTCTTTCCATACCACTTAGCCTTGTACTCCAGCATCGTAACGAATGCACTCCAGCTTGCATCGGAAATGGACTTGGCGAGGTGATGGTTTCTTACCATTCCTTTGACGTTCAAGTCCTCGCAGCAAATCACATCGTACTTGCGAATGAGGTCAGTGGAAACCTTATGTAGCTTATCATTTCGACAAGACATGATTTTCTCCTGCAACCTTGCTACCTTAATGCGCTGCTTGTTCCATGAGCCACTTCCCTTCTTCTTGCGAGAAAGGTGCTTCTGCATGGATGCCAGCTTCTTTGAGTATTTCTTGATGAATTTATTTGATGCGTACCTGTCACCATCGGAGGTTATCATGAAGTCCTTCAAGCCCAAGTCTATGCCGACACTCAAATTGGTTCTCTCTAAGTCATCGACTTCTATTTGTGCCATGATACAAACGTAATACTTTCCGCTTGGCGTAACAGATACGGTCATGTTCCTCCACTCGCCCTTGACCTCTTGGCTCTTGGCGAAACGGATGCCACCCTTGAACTTCGGGATGAATATCCTGTTTTCCTCAATCTTGAAATGCTGAGGAACGGCAAAGCTGCCACCATGCTTCTTTGAGTGGAAGCGTGGAAACTTAGCCCTGCCCTTGAAGAAGTTTACATAGGCGGTCTCCAAGTGGCGCAAGGCGTGCTGCAAGGTCTGGCTGTTGATTTCCCTTAGCCATGAATATGATTCGGTCTTCTTCATAGCCGTCAGCTCCTTTGCTTGCTCGTAGTAGTTTGAATTTTTCTTGGTCTTCTCGTATTGTTCCTTGCGCTCGGCGAGAAAATGATTATAGACAAAGCGGACGCTGCCAAAATAATTCGCAAGCATCCTCTCTTGCTCCTTATTCGGGTAAAGCCTGAACTTATATGTCTTCTGAATCATTCTCATACTGCAAAGATAAGCATTTTTTCTTAAACGACAAATGAAAAATGCAATTATTTACAAAACATGTCGTTTTTTTGTAAAAAACAAAGGTGATATGGAATACAAATCTAAAAACAGGCATAAATTCTTGCTCAAATGCCATTTGATATTCGTATGCAAGTACAGAAGAAATATACTTAATGGTTATTTATCTGAATACATCAAGCAAAAGTGCATTGAAATATCGGAGGATGCTAATTTTGAAATAGAGACAATAGAAACAGATGAGAACCATATACACTTTACGATTTCTTATCCGCCAAGCGTTAGCGTATCATCTATGGTTCGTAAGTTGAAACAAGAAACGACATATTACGCATGGAAGAAATTCCCAGAATTACGAAAAGTGTATTGGAAAGAGAATACTTTTTGGAGTGATGGATATTTTGTTTGTTCAATCGGTAATGCAAATAGTGATACCATTAGGAAATATATTGAGAACCAAGGCTGACCATTGTGCCAATTCATCCCAAAGGCTAAAGACCTTTGGGTTTTCTTGGCACTTTTTTATAAATTTTTGTTTGACATATTCTTTGCCATCTTTGTTGAGAAACAAGGGTGGCTTTTGCTATATAATAAGGTATATTATGCCTAAAATGTG
>CAVGEN010000150.1:0-4830 GCA_963628185.1 Waltera intestinalis
CCTCCACCACCAGAGGTTAATATCGTTGTATAAGAACATCCCTTTTTACAGAGACCGGGTGAAGTCTTACATAAAAGGCAAATCTCGGTCTCTATTTTTTATCATCATTATGAGCAGAAGATTACCAGTATATATACTTATTGACACAAGCGGCTCTATGAAGGGCGAACCCATAGAGTCGGTGAAGGTGGGACTTTCTGATATGATTGCCTCATTGCGACTCGACCCATACGCATTGGAGACAGCTTGCATCAGCATTATTACATACGACAAGGAAGTAAAACAACTCTTGCCCTTGACAGAATTGGAGAACCTGCAGTTGCCAGAGATAGAGTGTCCGGATTCCGGCCCTACCCATACAGGTGCAGCCTTGAATATGCTTTGCGACTGCTATGACCGTGAGGTAAACATGGGAAGTAAGGAACAGAAAGGCGACTGGATGCCATTGTTGTTTGTCTTGACTGACGGAAAGCCTTCTGACCTTATGGTTTACGAAGAAGCTATACAAAAAGTAAAGAAGCATCAGTTCACAAATATTGTAGCTTGTGCAGCAGGACCGAAAGCAAAGACCGAACCGTTGAAGAAACTCACGGACAATGTGTTTACGCTCGACACTATGGACAGCAGCACCTTCAAGAAATTCTTCCAGTGGGTTACCATCAATGTGCAGCAAGGCGGACGTACAATGGGAGTAACAGACAGTGTAGAGTTGCCGCCACCACCGACAGAAGTAAATGTAGTAATATAAGCGATGAATTGCAAGATAGTTGGATATGAATACAAGACTTTGGAGGTGACGTTGTCGCCCGGTGAGTCTTTTTATGCTGAGCGTGGAAGCATAGTTTATGTAGATGAGGCATTGCAGCGTGAGGCAGAATGGAATGGCGGAGGAACAGGAGGCGGCCTTGGCAATCTGATAGGTGGAGTACTGAAGTCTGCCCTTTCAGGCGAATCTGTCTTGATAATCCATTTTTATAATCCGACGAACACGGAGAAGAAGATGGTATTGTCGGGTAGCCTTTGTGCCCTTGTTCCCATCAGGTTGCAAGGAGAAAACATGATTTGTCGTCGAGGTCGCTATGTGGCATCCACCAATAAAGTCAGTCTCAATCTGAATCTCAACCTTCAGGGATTGCTCGGAGGTGTGGGCTTGTTCCAGAAAGTGGAGGGCAATGCCACGGTATTCCTCGACTCACTTGGTTCGCCGATAGAGAAAAACTTGGCACGAGGAGAAACAATTGAAGTGGATGAAAACCAC
Organism: Waltera intestinalis; assembly: GCA_963628185.1. Lineage (GTDB taxonomy): Bacteria > Bacteroidota > Bacteroidia > Bacteroidales > Bacteroidaceae > Prevotella. The sequence continues at coordinate 1,259 of CAVGEN010000150.1, forward strand.
ATCGTAGCCTTACAAGGGTTTCAAACGAACCAGATACAAGCAGGCTGGTCATTTGGCAATGTTCTTCGAGGCGAGGGCTTGAGTCTTATGCGATTGACCGGACCAGGAAAGGTATATTTCAGTCCGATTCCTATGATTTTTAACAATAACACGAAATAAGGTATGGCAATACTTCAATCTTTAGCCAAAATCTTTGGCTTTCAGTTGGGAAAATCTTCAACTCAAAAGGTTGAAGTAATCAAACCAGTCGCTGTGCCCAATGAGAATGTTGCTTCTGACAATAAATGCATCGGAACACAAAGTAGTAGCGTAAAAGGCAATATATCATTTATAGAGCCAATTGGTAGCACCCAAGAAGAGGTTTACGAATATCTTATGGGTAATCCTACTGGAATAACATTTGTTCATGGAAAGGCTGGATGCGGTAAGACTTACCTTATAAATAAGGTGGTTAATGCTGTTGCTGGATGCGTAGTGCTTACTCCAACAAATTTGGCTGCATCGTTATATAAAGGAGCGCGTACTATGCATTCGTTCTTCTATGGAATTTTCGATGATTTAGATGAAGGCTATCAAAATCCGTCAAACATATCTGCTACAAAAGCGTCTTCTTTTCGTCTTAAATTGACTGGAGTTAAACTCCTGATCATAGATGAAATATCCATGGTGCGCTCGGACATGTTTGAGATGATGAACCGAATTTGTCAAAAAGCATTAGGAAACAACAGTCCCTTTGGTGGTATCCCCATTGTCCTCGTAGGGGATTTGTTCCAACTACCTCCTATCGTTAGTGAAGAGGCTGTGTTGGAGTATCTAAAAAAGGAATATGGCGGTATATATTTCTTTAATAGCCATGTCATTCAAAGCGAAATTCGTAATATAAGGTTGTTTGAACTAACTAAATCCTATCGTCAGCAAAACGACCCTCTATTCGTAAAACTGCTTGATGAGTTCAGAAAACCAATGAGCAATGTAGAGAAAGTCAATGTATTGAATGCCATCAATAACAGAGTGACAGAGACTCTCCCACAAAATGCAATTTACATTGCGTCATCAAATGAGGAAGTAAGAACAGTTAATAATCATAAACTTGAATGCTTGCCTGGCTCAATAACAACTCTTGACGCTGAATACATTATTCGGAAAAGAAATAGTGCTGATACTGTTACGCTGAGACATAGCGAGCTCCCGTCCAAAGAAGACATTCATGAAATAGTAGTGCCGTCTGCTTATGATTCTCAACTTTCGTTCAAGAAAGGGGCAAGGGTGGTTATATGTAAGAGCTGTAAACGTTATGGCTATATCAATGGAGATTTTGGCACAGTTGTAGATTTCGATGGTCAGAAATTTACAATTCGTTTGGATAAAAACGGAACGGACATCCTTCTGCCTAATCCGACCGACAGATACAAGGCGAGTTTAATGAACGACTATCGTTACGAAATGGTTTACGATGAGGAAAAGCATAAACTCATAAGGAAGACTCCATTTATACAACGTACAACGCAGTTTCCATTGAAGTTGGCTTATGCCTTTACCATACATAAGGCTCAAGGGCAGACTTATGACAAGGTGATAATAGATTTGAATAGTCACATCTTTGCTCCAGGCCAGCTTTATGTGGCTCTCAGTCGTGCAAAGTCTCTGCAAGGCTTGTATCTGACAAAGCCCATCTCTTATAGTGACATTATATCAGACAATTCAATATTTTTCTTCTTGAACAAATTAAGGCTAGCCAATAGAGGAAACGGCAGGCGGGAAGCAGACGTATTGGAAGAACATATGGATGAGCGGCAGATTGCCAACCCTACATGCGACAATTTTATGAGCTTTATACGCCAAGCGGAGAAATCACCTTCCGCAAAAGAGTTGATGCAACACTCGCTCGATGCATATAAAATCTTGGTTTATCACAAAGAATATGAAAAGGCGTTTTGGGAATTACAAAAGATTGTTGATCTCATTACATCTACATATCAAACAGACAATTACTCTCAATTAGTGGGATGTATTCGTCAGAAGGAGAAAGATGAAGCTGGATGCCAATATTCATTGAATGCAATATTTGAGATATATACTGATGTGGTAAAACTACCCATGAGACAATACCAATTAGACAATCGAACATTAACATTAAAACTCGCATAACATGAGAAGATTACCCGTATATTTCCTCGTTGACGTATCTGAGTCAATGGTGGGAGAACCCATCAAACAAGTGGAGAACGGTATGCGCCAGATTATTCAAGAGTTGCGCACCGATCCCTATGCACTTGAAACAGCATTCGTTTCCATTATCGCCTTTGCAGGAAAGGCAAAGAGCTTGTCACCGCTCACAGAACTGTACAAGTTCTATCCACCTACCTTCCCCATTGGTGGCGGAACATCACTCGGGACAGCCCTCAACTTTCTGATGGACGACATTGACAAGAATGTGGTGAAGACCACGGCGGAAATAAAAGGCGACTGGAAGCCCATCATCTTCCTGTTTACAGATGGCACACCGACAGACAATCCTTCTGCCGCCATTGCCCGATGGCAACAGAAATATAGTCGCAAAGCCAACCTCGTGGCCATTTCCATCGGCGACAATGCCGACACCCAATTGCTCGGCCAGATTTCCGATAATGTACTCCGTCTGAACGAGACAGACGAGATGTCGTTCAAGGCTTTCTTCAAGTGGGTGACAGCCTCTATCAAGGCAACCAGCGTTTCCGTGTCTGATATGGGGGATGATTCCTTGACTTTAGCACCAACATCAGGAATTAATCTTGAGAAAGTAGATACTTCAAGACCTTGTGTGATGGATGAAAATTTTGCCGTGCTTGTAGGGAAATGCTCTAACACGAAAAAAATGTATCTTGTAAAATATGCCAAGCATTTATCGCCGATAGAGGGTTTGGAGAACCTTGACCTCAAAGCTTCCGACTTCAAACTCGTGGGTGCTTATCCCATTGACGAGGAGACCTACAATAGCTTGAGCGACGGCAAATCGAGCCGCCACATCAACACCATGTCGCTTCTTGGTGTGCCAACCTGTCCTTGTTGTGGCGCACAGTTCGGTGTGGTGGTCTGTGACTGCGGCAATATCATGTGTTCAGACGGATATACCACATCGTGTCCTTGGTGTGGAATGGAAGGTTCGCTTGGAGAAATCGCTGGTGGTGGTATGGATATAACACGAGGAAGAGGATAAGCGATATGAATATAGAAAAGGTAATACAACTCCTCATCGGTACAGAGGACGAAAAGAAAGCCGAGGGTTTCCTCCGCTTCCTGTCTGATAAACTGTGGGGACTATACAACGAATATATTATGGATAAAGTGAAAATGGCGGAGAGCGAGATCAAATGGAATCTCAATATCCCGAATGCCAAGGAAAATCAGGAATACTCCCAAACGGTGGCAATGCCAACGTTTGAATCTGCTATGTTGGCTGGTGTGGAAATTAGCATAGAAGAAGTAAAGGGTATCGACCCAGAAAAGCATGGGCTACTGTTGGCTGTGGCTTCCGACCACAAGAGTTTTTCTATTACAGGTACTCCTTCGTTGGAGTCATTCCGTAAGGATGG
>CAVGEN010000151.1:0-4756 GCA_963628185.1 Waltera intestinalis
ATACGGCTCACCTCCTGTGGAGTATAGAACTCACCAGCTTTCTTTCCTGCACCAGCGGCAAACTGACTAATCATGTATTCGTAGGCATCGCCGAGAATGTCAATCTCTTGTGAGGCTTCCACACCGAAGTCAATATCATCGAGCGCAAGAAGCACGTTGCTGACAAGCGTATTCTTGTCGTCGGCAGTCTTTCCCAACTTGGGTGATGCAAGGTCGATGTCGGAGAAAAGTCCGCCAAAGTCCTCCTCGCTGTCATGCCCGAGCGTACTGTCCTCAATGCGCTTCAAGGAACGTTCCAGCATCGGGAGGATATTCTCTTTCTTCTTGATGCTTTCGATAACGGATGAGAACAGGAAGTTCGGCTCTATGAAATAGCCAATATTTTCAAGACATTCCGTCTTTACCTCCTCTTGCAACGCCTCAATGTCGGCATCTTTCTCCATTGCCCACAACTCCTTGAAAGTCACCTCGTCGTCAGTCAAGGCTTCGTTGGCGTGCTTCTCTATCTTCTCCGACAAATACTTGTAGAAGATGAAGCCCAAGGTGAAATACATGAAATCGCTTGCGGACATATTGCCACGCAACTTGTTGGCGACTTCCCAAAGTTGGTCACGGAGTTTCTGTTGTAATTCTTCAGACATATCGTTATTCATCTATGTTTGCAATATTGTTATTTTCTGTTGCAGTTCCTTCGTTTTCCATTGAGCTGCGCAAGTCATCCAGCACCCTTCCCTTGTAGGAAAAGTATTTTGCTCCCTGATATGCACCAGAAGTGTTTTTCTTGTCTTCGGGCATGAATGTTCCGACAAAAGGAGAAAGTTTGTATATGCGTCCCTCATACTCTATGGAGTCATCGCTTGCAACTTTCACCTCCGTATTTGTCGGTACGAAGGTGATGTGTTCCCCTATTTTTATGCCTACCATACTGAATTTGAAGCGTCCACGCCTCACTGTGCGTTTATGGGAATCAGCTGTATTTGTAGGTTTGTTGTCAGTCATTATAGGCTTATTGTCCTTGTAGACTGTGACTACTGCGTCTCCAATTACCTTGGCAATATCATAGAATATGTCTAAAGCCATCTGTGGGGAGACATTGAAAAACTCCCGGTTCTGCCGTATGCGTAAATCCGTCAGTCGGTCAATGGTCTTGTGAACGAGTTTCTCAACCTCGTTATATCTTTCGGTTTTAATGGTTGCATATATTTCAAAAGGCAGAGGTACCGCCGTATTGTCAAGTTCCTTGGAGCGCACATCTACCGGCCGAGCGCTTTTACCAATCTTCACCCAGTCCTCACGAAAACTCGGATTGGTCAAGATATATACAAATCCCTGTTCCATTCTTATATTTTTGGCCTTTATTCCCAGTTAAATATTTTAATTATCATTCTTAGTCTATCCATAATACGAGTCAACGCCTTGCGCCTCTTAATCAATCCAAGATGCTTTTCCTTCAAAGCTTCCTGTATGATTTCGGGCTGCTCCTTTTGTAGGTAGTCGTATTCCGAAAGGTAATGGTTCAATACCTCTGGAGCAAGCTGTTCTTCGGTTGCCAGCGTATTGATGGCATTCTTGCGCTCCGACACGATATACTCGTTCAAACGCTCTTCGAGGTCGCTTGTGCCGTCAGCCTTTTTCTTGCGAGCCATGAAGTTGTCACGGTCTTCATCTACGTTCTTTTGGATGAATCCGTCAATCAGTTTCGCCTTGCTGCGCAACTCGGCATCCTTTATCATCGTGTCCAAGATATGCTTGCGCTGCTCGTTGTAATCCTCACTGTATGGGTCGAGGTCTGCAATGAGTTCCAAGATGTATGCCACATTGATGACATCACTATGAAGCAATTCCAAGCAGAAGTCAATGTCGCCCAGTCCTGTGTCTGTATCAAGATGTGGGTCTGGTTCTGCCGCCATACCCGAATTGTCATCAGGCTTATCATCGGGTTGTGATTGACCACCGCCTCCTGCAAACGTATCATAGATGTCGAGATACTTGCTGCGGTAGTCCATGAACTGTTGTTCGGTCATGCCAAGGTCTGGGGTATCCTCATCAAACTCATCATAGATTTGTATCTCGGCGTGCTTTCGGATAATGTCTCGGAATTGCAGGATGAAACGTTTCTTGTCCCTTTCGCTCTGCAACAAGTCGATGCTGCTCGGTGTGGGGAACTGTTCGAGGAAGTAAGAGGTTAGTTGTTCGTATTCCTGCTTTACTTCGTCGAAAGGTGGTCGCACAATGTCTTCCGGGTTGTCGCTGTTGCTGAAGAGTTTGATGGATTCGTCCACCTTGCTCTTCATGTCACGGAAGCAGACAATCTTTCCGAAGCGTTTCTTCTCGTTTAGCACACGGTTGGTACGGCTGAACGCCTGAAGCAATCCGTGGTATTCCATGTTCTTGTCAACATAGAGCGTATTAAGTTTTTTGCTGTCAAAGCCTGTCAGGAACATACCCACGACAAGGCAGAGGTCAAGAGGCTTCATGTCTGCCTTCTTTTTCTTCATGCGCAGGTTGATGTCATCGTAATATGCACGGAAGTTCTCGGTAGTAAAACCTGTACCATACATATTATTATAGTCATCCATGATGGCTTGCAACTCGTCAGCATCGCCCACGCTTTCGCTTACATAGCCGCCTGTGTTCATTCCTGTCTGTGCATCGTCTTGACTACAGTTGGCGGCGTATGTGAAGACCGCTCCAATTCTTATCCTCGGATTGAGGCTCTTGAATATCTTGTAATAGCGGATGAGCATCGGCACTGACTGCACGGCAAACAGTGCGTCAAACTCTCCGTCGAACGTTGACTTATTGAAATTATTAAGGATGAACTTAGCTATCTCCGTCATGCGGTCTTGGTCGGCGTTGTCCACATCCTCGTTGCCATGATAATATTCCACGAGGAAGCCAAGTACATTTTCATCCGCAATGGCATCCTTAATCAAGTACTTGTGCAAGCAGTTGCCGAAGATTTCTTTTGTAGTATGACCGTCAACGGCATTCTGTACGAAAATCGGTGTGCCAGTAAAGCCGAAAATCTGCGTATTGTCGAAGAACTTGACGATGTTCTTATGGCAATCACCGAAATGGTTGCGGTGGCACTCATCGAAAATCATCACGATGCGTGAATGCCGGATTTCCTCTATACGACTGCTATACCATTGCTTGCTAACAGCGGCATTGAGCTTCTGTATGGTTGTGATGATAATCTTTGAGTTGCTGTGCAAACGCTTCACCAACTCGTCCGTGTTGTCCGTACTGTCAACGGCTCCAGGCTCAAATGCCTCATATTCGGCTTGCGTCTGGGTGTCAAGGTCGTGGCGGTCAACGACAAACATTACCTTATCCACATCGTCCAACTCTGACACCAGTTGTGCTGCCTTGAATGAGGTCAAGGTCTTTCCTGCTCCTGTCGTATGCCAGATATAACCATTGTCGTTGGAGTTCTCCACACGGTCAAGAATCTTCTCCACGGCATAGAACTGGTAGGGACGGAGCACCATGAGGCATTTGTCCCCTTCATGCAGGACGATGTACTTGCCGATAATCTTGCCAAGGTTACACTTGTCGAAGAAGAAAGAAGCAAACTTATCCAACTCATTGAAAGGAACGTTGGCAGCATCCGTCCAGTTGAACGTGAACTTGAATCCGCTGTTCGGGTTGTTGGCGAAATATCGGGTATTCACGCCGTTGGAGATGACAAACAACTGGATATAGTCGAACAAGCCATGAAAGGATGTCTTGTGGTAACGCTGTATCTGGTTGTAAGCCTGTTTCAGTTCTACGCCCCTGCGCTTCAGTTCTATCTGAACCAAAGGCAAGCCGTTGATGAGTATCGTCACGTCGTAACGGCATTTCTTTCTTCCCTCAACGGTGATTTGATTGGAAACCTGAAACTCATTCTGACACCAATGTGTCCTGTCAAGAAACTCAACCCACACACGATCGCCACTTTCCAGTTCAAGCGGATAGAGGTCACGCAGTTTCTTTGCCTTCTCAAAGCGAGTGCCACCTTCAAGATAGATAAGTATCTTGTCAAACTCACCATCGGTGAACTTGGTACGTCCAAATTCAGCAAGCCGCTTATGGTTATGCTTTTCCAACTGCAACTTGAAATTTGCGTATAGGTTCTTCTCCTCTTCAATATGAACATACTCATAGTTCATCTTTTGAAGAGTGGCGATAAGTCCGTTCTCTAAGGCTGCTTCACTTTGTGATGACATATTGGTGAATAGTTTAACGTGTTATTGCCTATGAAAATCAGTCGTTGTCTTCCATATGGAAAATCTGAATACCCAAGGCGTTCTCTATTTTACTGATGGCTTCAAGCGACAGGTTCTCTCGCCCTTTGATGATTTTGGAAATGTATTGTTGCGTGCATCCCATTTTCTCGGCAAGTTTCTTTTGGGTCATGCCAAGTTCCCTCATTCGTGCAGACATTATCGCTGAAATGGCGAGTGAATGCGAATACCAAGATTTCTCCTCTTGCGTATTCTGAACCATGTCCGATTTTTCCATGTCGGACGCAAACCGCTTGTTGTCCATCGTATAATTTCTTGTAATTTAATCACAAAGATAATATTTTGCAGTCAAAACCAACAACTACAAGGTTGTTTTCTTTCTCTTTTTGACAATAATTCACCTTTTGAGGTACCCAAAGTATGAAAATGAAGGGCAAAGCTGCTATTTTGCGCAAAACAGAAGCGAACATAGGGAAAGAAAATCTTGTCCCCATGTCCGCCACTACAATGTTCAATCTTTACCC
>CAVGEN010000152.1:0-4660 GCA_963628185.1 Waltera intestinalis
GAAAATGCCGAATATGGCTGTTTGGACCGGGGTCCGACTCCCCGCACCTCCACCATTAAGAAACGATAGGATTGATACCAAAAATATCAGTCCTTTTTTCATTTTTTAGGGCTATTTCGCTGATTTTTGGCATATTTTGCTTAATTTCAGGTGAAGTAGCCCTTTTTTCTTTGACGTTTTTTATCAATGCGATTTTATCAAAAGCACGAACTAACAATAAAAAGCACGATTATATAATCAAAAGCACGAATATACTTTTCATCCTTATTTATATAGCCATTGGCAGCGATGCTGGTGGCTTTTTTTGCGTTCTAGAAAATTTTTTGACTTTTTTGAAAAACACCCCGACCAAAATGGCTTCCAAATCTCCATATGGTGAGCAAGAGATAACACGTCTTGCTTAGAAATCAAAAGGAGGTGTTCAAATGAAACACAAAGTAAAAATCAGTGTTGCAAACGAATCTCCTAGAGGTGGAATCGTCGCCTGCAAAAAGAGAACGGTGAAGAGAGGCCTATTCAAGAGGCTTTTCGGAATCAATCCAGACAAGGTAACGATCATCATCCCAGGGGACTCAGTACAGGACGTCACCATTCAGGAAGTGGCCGAAATGGGAGGTGCCAAAAGTGAGTGAGGAAAAAAAGCACAGCGTTTTGGCACCAAGCAGCAAGGAATGGGTGCATTGCGGATTCTCGGCAAAGTTCCTAGCCAACAAGGAAGAAGAGACAAACGATGCCTCTGAGTTCGGAACCGAATGCCACGCGTTGGCAGAAGCCTACATCAGACAATCCTTGAGAATCGACGACTTCGACGAAAAGCCAGCAAGCATAGATGAGTTGAAATCAAGCTTCAAGCACTACGACGATGAGATGGAAACACTCGCTGCCGGCTATGCAAATTTCGTTATCAGCCAGGCCGATTATGAGGAGAAGCGCACAGGCAAAAAGCCGCTCGTATTCGTGGAGCAGCTCTTGGAAATGGATTATGCGCCAGACACCTATGGCACGGCAGACGCGATCATCATCTCCGGAGACACCTTGACGGTCATCGACAACAAGACGGGGTTCATCTCAGTCAAGGTCTTTGAGGGAAATGAGCTCAATAGCCAACTCGGCATCTACGGCTTATACGCCTACAAGCTATTCAAGGACATCTATCCAATCAAGAAGATCAGATTGGTCATCTATCAAGAGCGAATCCACAACGTCGATGACAAAACAATAGACGCAGAGGATTTGCTCGAATGGGAAGTCTCGGTTTTAAGGCCAGCTGCGAAAGAAGCTCAAAACCCAAACGCTGAAGCGGTCAGCGGGAAGTGGTGCAAGTACTGTCCAGGAAGAAACATATGCCGCCGAAGAAGCGAAGATGCTCTATCGATCAACATCGAGAAAAAGCCTGAAATCATGACTGATGCCGAGATCGAGGGATTGCTTCCTAAGCTGGACTTCATCATCGATTACTGCACGTCCATCAAAGATTATGCGCTCAAGAAAGCCATCGAAGGCAAGAAGTGGAAAGGGTATGTCCTATCCGAATCCAACACCAAACGAAAGATCAGCGACGAAGAAGCCGTGAAGAGGATTCTGAAAGAAGCCGGCTACTGCCCAGAGGTGTCAAAGCTGATGAGCATAAGCGAGCTTCAAAAATTGGTCGGCAAAGCCAAGTTCAATGATTTGGTCGGGCAATACGTCGTCAAGCCGAAAGGCCAACCAGTGCTGGCTCCTGAACCTGACGCCAGGAACAACAACCCGGAGGATAAGAAATAATGTTGAAGATTGAAACAGGGCTCGAGACCAGAGCCTTAAAAGTGGTCATCTACGGCGCGGAGGGGATCGGAAAAAGCACCTTCGCATCCCAATTCCCGAATCCGCTTTTCTTGGACACAGAGGGCGGAACATCAAGCTTGAACGTCAGAAGAGTCAAATGCGGCCAAGACTGGTCTTACCTTCTTTCCTGCGTCGAGGAAGTCATCAACGATCCCACTATCTGCAAGACATTAATCATTGACACCGCCGACTGGGCCGAATCGTTATGTTCGAAGTTCGTATGCGAGAAGTACCGCAAATCGAATATCGAGGAGTTCGGCTTCGGCAAGGGCTATGTATATTTGCAAGATGAATTCTCAAAGCTTCTAGGGTTGCTAAATAAGCTAATTGAATTAGGCGTAAACGCAGTCGTGATCGCTCACGGAAAGCCCAGAAAGTTCGAGCTTCCCGAAGAAGCGGGTCAATTCGACCGTTGGGAGATGAAACTATCAAAACAGGTGGCACCTTTGCTCAAGGAATGGTGCGACATGCTTCTTTTCTGCAACTACAAGACCTATGTCGTCACAACCGATAACAACAAAAAGAAAGCGCAAGGTGGTAAACGCGTCATCTATACGACTCACCACGCTTGCTGGGACGCCAAAAACAGATACGGCTTGCCAGATGAGATCGATTTGGATTTCAAAGCCATTTCCCATCTATTCGGCGCAAAAACCCCACAAAAACCTGCTGTTTTGCCAAAAAAAGAAGAGTCAGCATTACTCTCGAAGGTCAAGGAATTAATCGAGAAATCGGGCGTATCCGAGGCCGACGTCGAAGCTGTCGTTACAGCTAAAGGCCATTACACAAAAGACCAGCATTTAGCTGATTACAAAGAGGACTTCTTGGCTCGCTGGATTATCCCAAACTTTAAGAAGATCGTCGATACGATAAACAAAAACAAATCCACAGGAGGAAATGAATAATGGATAACAACATCGCAAACAAACCCAATCAGAATATGGAAATCGGATGGGACGACACCATCCAGGAAGACGGACAGGAGTTTGTCCTCTTAGAAGAAGGAGATTACAACTTCACAGTCACCAATTTCGAACGCGGAAGATTCCCCGGCGGACAAAAAATCCCCGCATGCAACAAGGCCACCATCACAGCGCAAATCGAAACCAAAGCAGGGCTTTCCATCATCAAATTCGATTTGCTCCTTTACAGAAGCGTCGAATGGCGCATCTCCTCATTCTTCCGCTGCATCGGCCAAAAGAAGCATGGCGAGAAGCTTACCATGAACTGGAATGCCGTAATAGGTAGCGTTGGCCGTGCTCATGTCACCCAAAGAAAATACACAAACAGCTACGGCGAGGAAAAGACCGTAAACGATATCGGCAGATTCATTGACTACAACCCGGATTTCTTCAAAAACGATAAGGAAACATCACTCGAAATCAACGAGGATGACCTCCCGTTCTAGCGTAGGAGGTGCTTGTTATGGAAAATTACGAATTAAGGCCATACCAAGCAAATGCCGTCAAGGCCGTATCGGACGAATTCGAGAAGGGGCATAAGCACACTCTGCTTGTGCTCCCGACCGGTACGGGCAAGACAATAGTGTTTGCGAAGGTGGTGGAATTAAACGTCAATGGCGGGAAAAGGGCTTTGATCTTGGCACATCGCAGCGAACTACTCGACCAAGCAAGCGAGAAATTGAAACTTGCAAGCGGTCTTGATACGGCACTTGAGAAGGCGGAATACACCTCAATCGGAAGTTTCGAGCCTGTCACAGTGGCTTCAGTTCAAACCTTGTCGCAAGAGAAAAGACTCAACAGATTCCCGCATGATTATTTCGATTTGATAGTGGTGGATGAGGCACATCACTGCATGAGCGACTCTTACCAGAAGATACTGAATTATTTCAATACGGCAAAGGTGCTAGGAGTCACAGCCACGCCAGACAGATCTGACCAGAAGAATCTCGGCCAGTTCTTCGACAGCAAGGCTTACGAATACACGATGCACCAAGCGGTAAAGGAAGGATACCTATGCCCAGTGAAGGCACAGATGATCCCTTTGGAATTGGACATCAGGAACGTCGGACTCTCGAATGGCGATTATGCCGTCGGCGAAATAGGAAGTTCTCTTGAGCCATACCTCAATCAAATAGCGCTGGAGATGCTCAATTACTGCAAAGGCAGGAAGACGGTCGTTTTCTTGCCGCTCGTTAAAACCTCGCAGAAGTTCTGCGAATTGCTAAACGTCCATGGACTCAATGCAATTGAGGTAAACGGTAACTCGAAAGACAGGGAACGAATACTAGCCGACTTCGAGGCTGGAGAATACGACGTTCTCTGCAATTCGATGCTTTTGACGGAGGGATGGGACTGCCCAGCGGTGGACACGATCGTCGTCTTGAGGCCAACCAAAGTCAGAAGCTTGTATCAGCAAATGGTGGGTCGTGGCATGCGTTTATCACCTGGAAAGAAGGAATTATTGCTCCTTGATTTCCTGTGGATGACGGAACGACATGACCTTTGCAGACCTTCGGCGCTTATCTCAAAGAACGGGGACATCGCCAACCGCATCGACAAAATGATGATGAACAACGAGTCCGGCATCAATTTGCTGGAAGCCGAAGAGCAAGCGGGGAAAGACATCCTCCAGGAAAGAGAAGATTCTCTTGCACGCCAACTCGCCGAAATGAAGAAACGCAAAAGGAAGCTCGTCGATCCGCTTCAATACGCAATGTCAATCGCAGCGGAGGATCTTGCCGATTACGAGCCTACGTTCGCTTGGGAATGCGGCCCCATCACGGATAGCCAAAAAGCAAAGCTTGAGAAGCTGGGAATCAACCCTGATGAAATCGAGAACTGCGGTAAAGCCTCGCTTTTGATCACTAAGCTAA
>CAVGEN010000153.1:0-4619 GCA_963628185.1 Waltera intestinalis
GGTCAACTCGCCTTTCTCGTTCTCGGCAAGAATGTCAACGCGGTTGAACTTGTCGCTTTCGGTATACTGGTTGGTTTCGCTCTCGAGAAACCGCTTTATCGTGAATTTCTCGTTCAGCAGCGAATACATCAGGCCCTCCAACACGGCGTGGTTAGCCTTGTTGCGCAGCAGACGCTTCATCGCCCAGTCAAATCGTATGTAGTTGCCCATGTTTACCGTGATTTATGTTGTACTTTCCGTATGTGTGTCTTTTGTGTGCAAATCTACGTAATATTTTTCAAATGGCCAAAAAAATATAGCATCAAAGCCTGCACCTATATTATTGCATTGGCATACATTTCCAACAAAAATGCGCCCCCTACAATGTAGGGTGTTCAAGATCAGATTAAAAAAGGTTCGCAATATAGTAGCGTTTTGTATGCCAAGCCCTGTAAAGGCGTCACAATCCCAGCACAGGGTGAGCAGTGCAGTGCCAACCGAACTGCGGTATACAAAAGTTCTTTCCATTTTATTGCCTATGCGGCCATTTCCGGATGCGAGATTTGTGCATCGCAGAATCGCCCTGTAAGCCAATGAATATCATTCGGCTTACAGGGCGATTAGTTTATATTGATTGCGTGCAATCAAGCAAGCGTTTTACATTGCCTGAACCTGCTTGGCAATCTCGTTGGCTGGGTCAACAGCAAGCATCTTCTCTGCCCACTGCTTAGCGGCTGCCTTGTTCTGCTTGACATTGAACTCGTAAACAATCATGTACTGCAAAGCGGTCTTCAACATAGCTGTTTGGTTGTCTGAGCGATCTGTCTTTGCCTCAAGTGCGGCAGCGAGTGCCTCATAATAAGGCTTTGCAAGACCGAGCTTGCTGTCAGGATCCATGGCTGAGTTGATGCTGCCACGCACATAGTTGATATAGTTGACCTGCTCAGGATACTTCTCGCCAACCTTTGCATAGGTTTCGTCTGCCTTTTGGAAAGCAGCCTTGGCACCTGCGTTGTCGCCAGCCTGCTGACGCTTGGTGGCAATCTCAAGATACTGGCTTCCGAGACCATTGAAGTCAGAGAAAGTAGGATTCTCCTTTGCCTCGATAGACTTCTCAACGTATTCGAGAGCCTTATCAAAGTCGCCCTTCTCGTTGTAAACATCTGAAAGGCTCTTGTAAAGGATAGGCTTGGAAACGATGGCATTTGCATCGATATCAAGTGAAGCAAGCGACTTGTTGTATGCCTCTGCAGCATCATCCCAACGCTTTGCCTGCTTCAAGGCTGTGCCATAATAAGCATAGTCGTCTGCTGTGATCTTTGCGCTGTCGCTCTTGTTGAACAAACGGTCTGCATACTCAAGAGCCTGGTCTGTATAGTTCTTGTCAGTAGAGTTCCAGAACACGAGACGGTTCAAAGTGCTCCACTTTGCATCTTTCGTCAAACCAGCCTTAGCAACTTCAATACTCTTGTCCTTGTTGCCAAGCATCCACTCAATAGTGGCATAGTCCTTAATGTCAGAATCGTCCATCTTCGTGACATCGGCAACCTTGCCATAGTAATCGGCAGCCTTCTGCAGATTTGGGTTCTTTGTATGGTAATAGATACGTGCAGCAAGAGCATCGACTGGATAGTCGGGCACTTGCTTGCGCAAATCCTCAAGTGTAGCTACTGCATCCTCCGGGTTTCTGCCACGGAGAATCATGGCATACTTATAGTAACCCTCGGCATTCTTGGGTGCGAAATAGATGGCTTGCTGATAGTTTTGTGAAGCGCCACCTGCATCGTCATTGGAAACGCAGACATCACCCTTCAGGATAAACGCTTCTGCATATTTTGAATTCTTCTGCAGTGCATAGTCAGCAAACTGATTAGCCTTGTCGTAATCCTTATTGTTATAGAACGTGCGACCGATAGCCAGAAGAGCCTCAGGATTCTTCTTGTTTGCCTTGTAAAGATCCTTCACCTGCTTTTCGAAGTCAGCACCTTTGGCCTGAATCAACTGCGTTGTTTGGGCAACGATGGCCTTAGTGTCTGTCTGAGCCATGGCTGTAGAAGCAGAGCCAAACAACAATGCGCCAGCTAAGAGAACTTGATATGTTTTCATACTATTACTAATTTTATTATTCAACTTACAGTATACTTGAAAGAAAGGAAAACATTGCGAGAACACAATCCTCTTTCTTTATTGAACAGCGTTTACATCTCTAACGTTTATATTACCCAAAACAGGAAGCAATCCCGTCTTCATCACGATACGCTGCCCTTTCGGACCCTGTATGAAATGGGCAAATCCCCAGGGGAGACCTTGGCGAGGATCGTTGAGAAGAGCATATATTGTACGAATCAAAGGATATTCGCCATTGTAGATGTAATATTGATAAGGCTTACGACTGCTTTGAGGAGTAGCAGGATGAATCTTGCTCAAACTCATGACTCGAATGTTACGCTTGAAAGTAAGATTGGTCGAGTCGCGTTTGTCGTTGAGCCAATTGTTTCCAATAATACCAATGGCTTCGGGGTTCTGCTCCACATATTTAATCACCTCAGCCGTTTTCTTCACCGCAGCAATATTCTTGTTGACGATGGGTTTGCCGCCGAGGACGGAATCTTCAATGAAATGGACGGTGCTCGACTTAGGATTGTCGAAAACTACCGTAATAGTGCCTTTGTTGTTACTCTTGCCAAGCTGACTCCACTTTGTCACTCTTCCGTTCATGATGTCTTGCACATCCTTAACAGACAGCAAAGTGTCGGTGTTGTTCTTGTTGACAATAAACGCCAAGGCGTCATAAGCAATGCTAAAAGAAGTAGGAAGATATTGCTGTGCTTTTAAACTATTCTTTTCAGCAGGCTTATAATCCCTCGCCGTGAAAACCAACCAAGCCTTACCATGAAGAAGCATGTTTATACCATCCGACTCATTGGTATAGATAGGTTTTACCTTGGCATTGGGATAATCGTGTTGAAAAACTTCTCTCTCTTCCTCAATTATAGGACTAAAACTCTCGTCAGAGACGAAAGAGACAGTCCCTGTCGAGTAAGTATCTGTCCTCCCATCCTTTCCCTTCTTGCTGCTATTGCCGCAAGAAGAGATAAGGATAGAGGTAATTGTTAATCCTACAAAAATGTAAGATATTAGTCTCATGTGCAAATTAGTTTACTGCAATCTGAATGCTACTGGCACGTTGTACTTCACACGCACAGCCTGACCATTCTGCTTACCGGGAATCCACTTAGGCATGGCCTTAACCACACGCTGTGCCTCACGGTCGAGTGATGGGTCAACTGAACGAGCTACCTGTACGTCTGTGATGCTACCGTCACGCTCAACGACGAACGAGATGACAACACGTCCCTGTACACCATTCTCCTGAGCTACGACAGGATACTTGATGCTTGAAGAAAGATACTGCATCAATGCAGAAGGACCACCTGGGAATGAAGGCATCTGTTCTACAACATCGAACACCTTATTCTCGACCTCGGGCTTTGGCTCAGCCTTTACAGGCTCAGTCTCCACGCGCTGTGTAACCTTCAAGATTTCACCCTGATCAGAGTTACCCTTAACGTCGAGAGCACCGATAGCTGTGTTGGTCTGCATGATCTGGTCTTGAGTCTTCATCTCCTCCTCAGGTTTCACCTCTGCGTCCTTCTTGATGACAGGAGCGGTGAACTTGATAGAAGACTTAACCTCCTTGACCACTTCTTTCTTTTCCTCAACTTGGATCTTACGCTCCACCTTAGCCTCTTTCTTCTTAGGCTGGTTGAGAGCAGAAAGCTCAGTCACGGTCTCGTTCTTCGCATGTGCAGCCTGATATGCGTCATATCCAGCCTTGATGTAGAACAGAACGATGCAGAGAGCAGCGAGGATTGCAATCGTAATGATGGCTTTTAAGTTTCTCTTACCTGTCTGGGTACGAAGCTGATAGGCTCCATACTCCTTGTTTCTTCCTTCGAAGATAAGGTCACACCAGCCATTTCTTGTTAAATCAATTTGTGCCATTTTTTTAACCTTTCGTTTAGCTATGTTACCTTATAACTTGACGTTGTTTTCTTTGAGAAGCTTCAAGTCGTTATCATTAATCTTATCAATCACGTACTTACCGATTGTACAGATGTTCATCTCGTCCAAAGCGTCGACAAGGTTCTTGTAAGTAGCATTGTCGGTAGCCTTGATGATGATGGTCAGCGTACTGATGTGCTTGCCATTGATCTCACCTGCCTTGATCTTAGAGAGCTCCTGGTTGTAGAGAGAATCCGACATCTTTTTCTTTGGATCCGGATCATCATGCTTCTTGTCGAGCTCCATCTTAGCTTTCATGACATCAATTGTAGGCGTTGTGCCATCCTCGGTAGTATGGTTGATGATGACGCTGCGAATACCTTTTGCACCCCAAGTGGTCTTCTTGAGACATTTGGGATCCTCAGGCTTCACAAGTCCAGCCACATAGTAGATCTGGTTGTCGGCAGCGCAATAGATCGTAATTGTGTACGATTCCTTAGCCACTGTCTTGTCCTGGTCCGTAAGGTTCTTATCATTACTCGGCATACTCAATTCCATCGTCTGGGGCTTTGCCAAAGACGTACAGAGCATGAAGAACGTGATAAGAAGCATCATCATGTCCACCATAGGCGTAA
>CAVGEN010000154.1:0-4468 GCA_963628185.1 Waltera intestinalis
TCGTTTCTCAATGCTCAAGGTGCCAATTCTTTAGGTAATTATCACCCTACTCCAACCAACACTTATAACATGAGTGTTGTCTACGATTATCTCGTTGCCAATTTCCATTCCTATCTCACGGATGCGAATGCCGATTCTATGGGATGGAGTGCCACTCAAGTTGCTATGGAAAGAGTAGAGTCGGCTGACTGGAAGGATGCTTGCTCTATGACGGCTGCGATGAAAACTGTCAAAGCAATAGGACTTCTAAACCTTTTTGGTGGTGCAGGCTTTTCCATGTCTAAACAACAGCTGGCAACTTATATGCAGTTGGCTATGGATATAGCGAATGCTGATTATATTATCGAAGAACTTATACGCCTTCGCATCATACGATACGCAGAATACAAACAACGCTTTATTCTTTTTGAGGGAACAGACATCAATATTGAAGAAGAAGTAGCCAAGGCTACAGCCATTGTACCCGTACCGGTCAATCCTGTGGACTCTTTACGAGTGCTGTTTAATAGTCGTGTAGCTCCAGTCAAGGCGTATTATTACCATAGCGGAACACCACGCTATTTTGAATATGCGCTCTACAATAGCCCACAAATTACCCCCCCCAATGGGGATGTAGACGGATATATTGAACTGATATTTTCTACAGCCAATGACATAGACGAACAAGTCCTCCGTTTGAGTAAGACTTGTAGTCATGCCATTGTTTTTGCGGTGTTCCACCAAACAGATGTGCTGATTGCTCATCTGCACAAGATACAAGTTTATCAATACATCATAGAAAAGGTATTGATAGACAAAGCTGATAAAGTCGCACTGCGAGAAATCGGCAACCTAAAAGCCTATGAACAGAGTCTACTTAACAAGGAATTGAAAGAAAGCTTGTTCACATATGGAGATAAAGTACAGTGGTTGTATAAAGGTGAAAAGCAAAATGTAAACAGCCAGCGTGACTTTAATGCGTTGTTGTCAAAGGTATGTCATGACATCTACCCTCTGACCCCAATAATAAACAATGAACTGATTAACCGCCATAAACTTAGCGGCAGCATTTCTGCGGCCAGAGTAAAGTATCTCCAAGCCCTCACTACCGATTCCGATAAAGAAGACATGGGATGGGAAAAAGACAAATTCCCTCCAGAGAAGACCATATACTATTCATTGCTGAAAACGACAGGACTTCATAGCAATGGGCAATTTGCAGATGCCCCAACATCAGAGGGCATTTTGTCATTGTGGAATGCTTGCGAAAGCTTTATGCGCAGTACACAAGACAAGCCACGTAAGGTTTCAGAACTTATAAAGATACTTTCCGAACAGCCTTATAAGATAAAGACTGGGGTATTGGATTTTTGGATTCCCACCTACTTGTATATAAAGCGTCTTGACTATTCTCTCTTCGGGAGCAACGGCGCTTATATACCCGACATCAACATGGAATTCTTTGACTTGCTCAAGAAGCATCCTTCTGATTTCACAGTGAAGGCTTATGCTGAAGATGGGGTGAAGATGGAATTCTATAACCAATACAGAAAGTTTATCAATGTAGGTGAAAGCCGAGAAATAAAGGGAGATAAGTTTATTGAAACCATCAAGCCTTTCTTCTTCTTTTATAGTCATTTGAACGATTATGCGAAGCACACTCGAAAGTTCGATCATGTGACCACGCTTCGATTCCGTGATGTGCTTGCCAAGGCGAAAGACCCAGAGAAGACATTTTTTGAAGACCTTCCAGAGGCACTAGGCTATGACAAAACCTCACTGCACAGTGCGGACTTTGTTGCCAACTATTGCAGCATCATACAAAAAGCCGTGCGAGAGTTGCGCTCTTGCTATCGTTCTCTCATAGACCGTATAGAAGGGCAACTTATAGAAAGGCTTGACTTGCAAGAGTATGACTACGCTGGATATGTCGTGGAAATTCGCCAGAGGTTGTCGCACATTAAGGAGCACTTGTTGTCTGACAAACAACGAGATTTCTACAACCATGCGATGGCTGAGTTTGACAACCGACAAGAATGGTATCAAAGCATATGCTATGCAGCTCTTGACCAACCGCTCGAACGATTGCGTGATGATCAGGAAGAACAACTTGTAGACAACATTGTCTTTTTGTTTCGTGAGTGCGAAAAGCATTCTGTCGTATCGGAAGCAATGTCGTTCAATGTAAGTGACGATGAGCGCAAACGTTCGGACGAACTGGAAGCAAAGATTGAAGAGATGCTGACCGATGATACCAATCTCAACATCTACGCATTGATGAACGTACTGAAAAAGAAAATGAAATGACAAAAGTAAGACATATTCTCGGCATATCTGGCGGCAAAGACAGTGCGGCCCTCTCTATCTATCTGAAACAGAAATATCCTCAGATGAAGATAGAATATTACAATTCGGACACAGGATGCGAATTGGCGGAGACAGAGCTGCTCATTGACCGACTCGGTGCCTATTTGGGTAATATCAAAAGGTTGCGTGCAGCGGAAGGCAGCCCTGAAGCTACCCCTTTCGAGCATTTTTTGAAGGCATGCGGTGGCTTCTTGCCATCACCTCAAGCTCGGTGGTGTACGCAAAAGATGAAGTTAGCAGAGTTTGAACGATATGTCGGCGACGATTATGCAGTTTCGTATGTTGGCATCCGTGGTGATGAAGACCGTGACGGATACATATCCTCCAAGCCCAACATACAGGCAGTGTTCCCATTCAGAAGGAACATCTGGAGTATTGACGTTATCAACAAAGTGTTGCACAATGACCAGCAAGAACAGGTAATAGACATTTACGACCGTCTTTGTACAGACAGACAACGTGAAGACGTAATGGAAGTGTTGAAGAAGCCCATTAGCAAACAGTTCTACTACTCGAAAAAGCTCAATGCGCTACTTGACATAGACGTGAAGTTATTCAATCACGTGGTTTTTGAATACTTGAAGACAACGGACTATCCCATTGGAAAATTGGACTCGTTTCCGCTTCTTGACAATGATGAAGTGCTCGTGAAGGACGACATCTTTCGATTGCTTCGAGAAAGCGGTGTCGGTGTACCTACTTACTACGAAGAGATTCCGTTTGAAGTAGATGGAAAGACTGGAACATATTGTCGTAGCCGTTCTGGTTGCTATTTCTGCTTCTTCCAACAGAAAATAGAATGGATCTGGCTATACGAACAACATCCTGACCTTTACAAAAAGGCGATGGAGTTTGAAAAAGATGGCTATACATGGAATCAAGGCGAAAGTCTTGCTGACCTCATAAAGCCGGAACGCATCCGCAAGATAAAACTCGACATCATCAAGCGACAAGAAGAGAACAAGGCCAAGCAAAAAGGGACGACCTTGGTTGATCTGTTCGGTGATGAGATAATGTGCACAAACTGTTTCATCTAAACTACACTATGGCAAGATGCTAAAAGACGTTCAATGGTCGGAAGACGGCACATATACACCGCAAGGTTGTCACACCCCTTTAGAATTCTTCAATAACGCATTGAAGAATAGTTATCTTTTTGATTTGGAACTGGGCTATTTCAACTCAGCTGCAATTAGTGTGCTTTCTAATTCTTTTGCTACATTTATAAGGAATGGTGGCATCATGCGTATGGCCATTAACCATATCGTCTCGCAAAAGGACAAACTTGCCATACAAGAAGGTGTTGATGGTCATGTTGACATGCCATTTGACATTACCGATATTGAAGAGCTGAGAAAGAATCTTGATGAATATGGAGACCACTTTTTCCGCTGCTTGGCATACTTGATACAAGAACATAGAATACAGATAAGAATAATAAAGCCCAAAGGGACACAAGGTATATCCCATACTAAACGCGGACAGTTTAGCGATGGCGATACCATTGTGTCATTCACGGGGTCTGCCAACTTCACTCTTGGCGGTTTCTTCAATAATCGGGAAGAGATTACGCTGTCAATAAGCGACTCACCTGACCCTGTTGTACAGAAGCGTATTGCCAATCGCAAAAGGGACTTCAACGAGTTAATGGCGGGTCACGACGATACTGTGGAATACCTGAAGACCTCTGACCTTGAAGAGGCTATAAAAACTGCTTTCGGCAAACAAGAAATAGAAGACTTGCTGGATGTAGAGAACAAACTGAAAAGCTACAAGCACAATGTAGGAGATAATCATCTTGCAAAGAATGTTGCAGAGGATTTCTGCGATAGGCATGATGTCGCGCCTTGCTTCCCCTATGGAAAGCCAAGAGACTATCAGCAGCAAGCTTTCGTCAACTGGAAGAACAATAAGCAGAAGGGACTCTTTGCAATGGCAACAGGTACTGGTAAGACCTTGACCTCTTTGAATTGTCTCCTACGTATCTATAAGATATACAACTTCTACAAGGCTGTTATTCTTGTCCCCACAATCACTTTGGTTGACCAGTGGGAGCAAGAATGCAGAAAATTTCATTTTACGACTATCGTAAAAATAAATTCCAAGAATAAGTCTTGGCGCC
>CAVGEN010000155.1:0-4434 GCA_963628185.1 Waltera intestinalis
CAGCCCCAGGATGTGACGAGCCGACATCGAGGTGCCAAACCTCCCCGTCGATGTGAACTCTTGGGGGAGATCAGCCTGTTATCCCCGAGGTAACTTTTATCCGTTAATCGACGGCAATTCCATACTCTACCGCCGGGTCACTAAGTCCTACTTTCGTATCTGCTCGACATGTCTGTCTCGCAGTTAAGCTCCCTTCTACCTTTACGCTCTTTGGATGATTTCCAACCATCCTGAGGGAACCTTAGAACGCCTCCGTTACATTTTGGGAGGCGACCGCCCCAGTCAAACTGCCCACCTGGCAATGTCCACCAGCCGGATTACGGTCTAGTGTTAGAGGTCCAATGATTCAAGGGTGGTATCCCAAGGGTGACTCCGCAGAAGCTGACGCCCCTGTTTCCAAGTCTCCCACCTATCCTGTACATAAATCACCGAACTTCAATACCAAGCTACAGTAAAGCTCTACGGGGTCTTTCCGTCCAGTCGCGGGTAATACGCATCTTCACGTATAATACAATTTCGCCGGGTCCCCTGTTGAGACAGCGCCCAAATCATTACGCCATTCGTGCGGGTCAGAACTTACCTGACAAGGAATTTCGCTACCTTAGGACCGTTATAGTTACGGCCGCCGTTCACTGGGGCTTAAGTTCCGTGCTTCGCTTGCGCTAACACATCCCCTTAACCTTCCAGCACTGGGCAGGCGTCAGCCCCTATACATCATCTTACGATTTTGCAGAGACCTGTGTTTTTGGTAAACAGTTGCTTGGGCCTCTTCACTGCGGCCTACTTTCGTAGGCTCCCCTTCTTCCGAAGTTACGGGGTCATTTTGCAGAGTTCCTTAACAAGGGTTATCCCGTCCGTCTTAGGATTTTCTCCTCGCCCACCTGTGTCGGTATGCGGTACGGGCACCTTACAGCATATTTAGCAACTTTTCTCGCCAGTGTGAATTCATCAACTTCGTTACTAATTTTCACTCCCCATCATCGCCCAGCCTTATAGCACGCGTACTTCACTACGTGCAAGCCTCACGATTTGGCCGCAGAAATCCAACTCCGCGGATTGACTATCCTACTGTGTCATTGCCTCATTTAAACGCTTTCGGTGGTGCAGGAATATCTACCTGCTGTCCATCACCTACGCCTTTCGGCCTCGGCTTAGGTCCCGACTTACCCTGGGGGGACAAACCTTCCCCAGGAAACCTTAGGCATTCGACGGGGAAGATTCTCACTTCCCTCTCGCTACTTATGCCGGCATTCTCTCTTCTATGCAGTCCACGGCCCCTTTCGATACCGCTTCAGCCCGCATAGATTGCTCCTCTACCAATGTAATAAATTACATTCCTAAACTTCGGTGACAAGTTTTAGCCCCGGTAATTTTCGGCGCACCCTCTCTCGACCAGTGAGCTATTACGCACTCTTTAAATGAGTGGCTGCTTCTAAGCCAACATCCTGGTTGTTTTGGAATTGACACATCCTTTACCACTTAACTTGTACTTAGGGACCTTAGTTGTAGATCTGGGCTGTTTCCCTTTTGACAACGAAACTTATCTCACGCTGTCTGACTCCCTGAAAACAATTATCTGACATTCGAAGTTTGATAAGGTTCAGTAAGCTGTGAAGCCCCCTAGCCCATTCAGTGCTCTACCATCAGTAATCTATTCAGAGGCTAGCCCTAAAGCTATTTCGAGGAGAACCAGCTATATCTGGATTCGATTGGAATTTCTCCGCTAACCACAAGTCATCCCCGGTCTTTTCAACGAACGTGGGTTCGGTCCTCCACAGTGTCTTACCACTGCTTCAACCTGCTCATGGTTAGGTCATCCAGTTTCGGGTCTACGTCACGCAACTATGTCGCCAGTTTCAGACTCGCTTTCGCTACGGCTCCGTGACTTAATCACTTAACCTCGCTACGCAACGTAACTCGCCGGCCCGTTCTACAAAAAGTACGACACCACACATTAAGTTGTGCTGTGTCTGCTTGTAAGCATATGGTTTCAGGTTCTCTTTCACTCCCCTCCCGGGGTCCTTTTCACCTTTCCCTCACGGTACTATACGCTATCGGTCACCAAGTCGTATTTAGCCTTATGAGATGGTCCTCACATGTTCACACCGGATTCCACGTGTCCTGTGCTACTCTGGATACCCGCCATCTGAAATCAATTTCGCCTACGAGGCTATTACTCCGTATCGCCCGGTTTTCCAACCGTGTTCGACTATTGATTTTTTGAATTATGCAGGTCCGAACCCCTTCGAAATAAATTTCTTAGGTTTGGGCTGTTTCGCTTTCGCTCACCACTACTTACGAAATCGTTTTTTTACTTTCTTTTCCTCCGGGTACTTAGATGTTTCAGTTCCCCGGGTTCCCTTCCTATACACTATATATTCATGTACGGATACTTCCGCATTACCGGAAGTGAGTTTCCTCATTCGGAGATCTACGGGTCAAAGCTTATTTGCAGCTCACCGTAGCTTATCGCAGCTTGTCACGTCCTTCTTCGGCGCTTGGTGCCAAGGCATCCACCATATGCCCTTATTAGCTTTAATCATATACGTCTAACCTAATAAGATCATTAAATGAATCTCTTGTTAATTTACTCAGCAAAAATATCTGTGAATCGGTAAATCCTTTGAAATCTTAGAAAGATTTTTCGTATTACTCTAAACTTATAGATATTTTACTCTCTTTTACTTGACCAATTGAAACCTGAGTTTTTCAATTGGCTGCTATGCAGTTGTCAATGTGCGATGACCAAAGTCAGTCCCCATCAATAATTGAACTTGGAAAAGGATTTTAAGTGAATCCGCGTACATTTTTTGGTAAGTTTGTACAAACTTTCGATTTTCGACCTCTCGGTCGACAGTCGTTTTCACAACTGCCTTCACAGGATTGCCTTTCGGCTCCTTAAAAGGAGGTGATCCAGCCGCACCTTCCGGTACTGCTACCTTGTTACGACTTCACCCCAGTCACTGATCCTACCTTAGGCGGCTTCCTCCTTGCGGTTGGTGCACCGACTTTGGGTATTACCAGCTCCCATGGCGTGACGGGCGGTGTGTACAAGGCCCGGGAACGCATTCACCCCGACATGCTGATTCGGGATTACTAGCAACTCCGACTTCATGTGGGCGGGTTGCAGCCCACAATCCGAACTGAGACTATCTTTTTGAGATTCGCTTGCCCTTACGAGTTTGCAGCTCTTTGTAATAGCCATTGTAGCACGTGTGTAGCCCAAGACATAAGGGGCATGATGATTTGACG
Source organism: Waltera intestinalis (assembly GCA_963628185.1). Classification (GTDB taxonomy): domain Bacteria; phylum Bacteroidota; class Bacteroidia; order Bacteroidales; family Bacteroidaceae; genus Prevotella. The sequence goes on from CAVGEN010000155.1 coordinate 3,253, forward strand.
TCATCCCCACCTTCCTCCGTGTTATCCACGGCGGTATGAACAGAGTTCCTAACTGAATATTGGCAACTGTTCACGAGGGTTGCGCTCGTTATCGGACTTAACCGAACATCTCACGACACGAGCTGACGACAACCATGCACCACCTGTCTGCATGCTCCGAAGAGAAGCTATGTTTCCATAGCGGTCATACGATGTCAAGTCTTGGTAAGGTTTTTCGCGTTGCTTCGAATTAAACCACATGCTCCGCTGCTTGTGCGGGCCCCCGTCAATTCCTTTGAGTTTCAACCTTGCGGCCGTACTCCCCAGGCGGGATACTTATTGCGTTAGCTGCGACACGGAGGGAGTGAATACCCCCCGCATCTAGTATCCATCGTTTACAGCGTGGACTACCAGGGTATCTAATCCTGTTTGCTCCCCACGCTTTCGTGCCTCAGTGTCAGTTGCTGTCCAGATAGTCGCCTTCGCCACTGATGTTCCTCCTAATATCTACGCATTCCACCGCTACACTAGGAATTCCACTATCCTCTCCAGTACTCAAGTCTAACAGTTTTAGATGCAGCACCCGAGTTAAGCCCTGGGTATTACACATCTAACTTATCAAACCACCTACACACCCTTTACGCCCAGTCATTCCGGACAACGCTCGCCCCCTACGTATTACCGCGGCTGCTGGCACGTAGTTAGCCGGGGCTTATTCCTCAGGTACCGTCATTTGTTCGTTCCTGAGAAAAGAGCTTTACAATAAAACTACCTTCATCGCTCACGCGGCATTGCTGGGTCAGAGTTGCCTCCATTGCCCAATATTCCCCACTGCTGCCTCCCGTAGGAGTCTGGGCCGTGTTTCAGTCCCAATGTGGCCGATCAGCCTCTCAGCTCGGCTACCCATCGTCGGCTTGGTGGGCTGTTATCTCACCAACTACCTAATGGGATATGAGCCCATCTCTGTCCGATAAAATCTTTTACCGCAGAACCATGCGGTTCCGTGGTCATATACCGTATTAGCAGTCGTTTCCAACTGTTATCCCGTTGACAGAGGCAGGTTGCTCATACATTACTCACCCGTTCGCCACTAACTTTCATCCCCGAAGGGAATCAGTCCGTTCGACTTGCATGTGTTAAGCATGCCGCCAGCGTTCGTCCTGAGCCAGGATCAAACTCTTGAGTTCAATCTTGACTGTCCTA
>CAVGEN010000156.1:0-4400 GCA_963628185.1 Waltera intestinalis
GGATGATGACAATGGTTTCGGATGTTTGGTAGTTGTTTTCCGTAATTTTGTTTCTCGTTTGTTTCTCGTTTGTTTCTTGTTTCCCGATTAATTGTCGTATCTTTGCAGCGTGATTTACACGCAGATAGGGATGCGATGCGCTGAGGCGTGGCTTTCTGTAAATTCAGGATGGGCTGCGCCTTTTATTGTTCTTAGCCGGGACATCGGAAAGGAATTGGAGCATCGGGCATCTCGTTTGCAGGATTGATTGCTAACTAGAATCGAACGGGATTTTGGCAAAGGCAAAGGGTGTGAAGTAAGGTTGAGGAACCGATACGTCGCATTGCCGATGCCACTAACAACACTAACGGAACGGGATTATGGCAAAGACGAAGAAACAAAACAAGGTGAAGGAGCCAATACGTCTTCGCATGAAGGATTTGGCCAACGGGAACAAGAGTCTGTACCTCGACATCTACAAGGACGGGAAACGTTCGTATGAGTATCTGAAGATGTATCTCATCCCGGAAAAGGATGAGGCGGCGAAAAGGCAGAATGAGGTGACATGGAACGCTGCCAACACCATCAAGGCGAAGCGTATCATCGACATGACGAATGGGGAGGCTGGCATCAAGAAGCAGGAGGACAGCCCGAAGGTTCTTCTTCTGGACTGGATGGAGAAGTATCGCGACCATCAGAAGATGCATGGCAAGAAGGATTTCGTGCAGATCAACACGGTGATGCGCATTCTGAAGGACTATGCCGGAGAAAAGGTGACGATGGACCAGATAGACAAGCCGTTCTGTCAAGGCTACATCGACTATCTGCTGACGGAATACAAGCCACGGAACGCGGAGAAGTTGGCGAATACCACGGCATGCAACTACTACCGGGCATTGAACGGGGCATTGAACGCTGCGGTGCGTGACGAACTGATAAAGGTGAATCCGTTCACCCGTATCAGCAGTGCCGACAAAATCAAGAAGCCGGAGAGTCAGCGTGAGTTTATGACGGTAGATGAGGTGAAGCGGTTGATAGCGACACCGCTTCCGTCGAACGAGAAAGTCAAGTCGGCATACCTGTTCTCGTGTTTCTGCGGACTGCGCTTCAGCGACATCGTCGGTCTGCGGTGGAAGGACTTCTATCTGGACGGCGAACAGGCGAGGTTGCAGGTGGTGATGCAGAAGACGAAGGCTCCCATCTACTTGCCGCTGTCGCCACAGGCTTTGAAATGGATGCCGAAGCAGGGGGACAAGACGGCGGAGGACTATGTGTTCGACTTGCCGAGCAACGTTACGGTCAATGTGCTATTGAAGCCGTGGGCAATAGCGGCTGGCATCAGCAAGCACATCACCTTTCATACCGCCCGGCACACGTTTGCGACGATGATGCTGACGCTGGGTGCGGACCTGTATACGACCTCGAAACTGCTGGGGCATACGGATGTGCGCATGACGCAGGTGTACGCCAAAATAGTGAACAAGAAAAAGGACGAGGCCGTCAATCTGGTGAACAAGTTTTTCGACTGAGGCGTACCTATCTTTGACAATCAACAACACGTATCGGCTCTGGCTGCCAATGTTGCAGTCGGGGCCGTTTGTGTACATATACTATTCATTTTAATTCTACAAACAATGACCTATCAAGAGAACGGTCATCTCTCTTTTTGAGAAATGGCAAAAGGATCATGTGTGTTTTGACACGCAAGAGAAGGTGATGTGCGAGTTGTGGGCGATGCTCACCTCTGCACGGGTGTATTACAAGGAAGAGGGCGTGCCTGGCAAGAAACGTCTGGAGCGTTTCCTTGCCGACTTCAAGGCGTTGCACGGCGAGGTGAACTGCGACAGAGCTTGTTGCAGAAACCTCCATGCGAGGAACCATGGGATGGTATGTGCCATTCTGGAGCGCGCCGACCTTCGGGAGAAGCTCATGGCGATGGAGGACTTCGGACAGGAGGACTGCATCGACATCGTGGCCTTGCTGAACTCCACGGATGCGCCTCCACCCGTCTCGGTAAGCATGGAGGGAAAGGTTGCGTCACCTCCGTGTGCTTTGGCGAGCAGCGTGATGTCGCCACCACTTTCTTTTGGTTGTAACCTTACGGATGAACAGATGGTTCGTATTTCGCATATAGCGGGTACGAATCATCTGTTTTGCGTTTCTGGGGGTGAGACGGTGGATTTGAAGCCGTTGCTTCGCGGCGAGGAATGCAATCCAATGGTAGTGCCGAATATCCGTTTGGTTGCCCAGTTCTTCGACGTGTTGGCGGAGTATCAAAAGGTCGCATGGGACTGGAAAATGGTGATGGAACGAGGTGGCTATCTCGTTTCGAAGAACGGGGTGCCGATAACGGCGAACACGCTGGCATCGGCGCTGTCTGCCATCAAGACCCATGAGACGGCGAAGAGCAAGAAGATAAAGAAAGAGACGGAAAAGGCTCTGTTGGCATTTGGTAGTGAGATGCCGGAAGACATCTGATGAGGCTATGAGGACAGTCGGTTCGTTCTTCGTGAATAACGAGGGCGAGCCGACTGTTTTTTTGTTCCCAAAATGAGCGTTGGCTGTGGATAAGTGAAAGGAAAGGGAGCATCTGACAAGAGAAAGCATAAGAAGAGGCGTAAGACTTGGGACTCCTTATGGCGGGTTTTGTGGTGTTGGCGGTTGAGGACTGTAATTTTGCGGACGTAATGCACTGCGACACAGGGCGTATCATCATAGAGTTTCGAATGAACGGACTTGAAGATGGGCACTCTTGGCAAGTGAATAGACACCATAATAATAACGGAACGGGAGGGGCGGCGGCTTGGGCCATACTGCTCTGAACGGAAAAAGAAGAACGAAAAAATGAAGCAACTGGAGTTACAGACGCAATCGCCCGTGAGGCAGACGGTGATGGAGCGGTTGGAGGCGAGACTGACTGCGCTCGAAATGGTAGTGAGCAAGTTGGGACCGGAGCAGTTGAAGGAACGCATCGCGACGCTGGAGGAGAACATGTACGCCTGCAAGGGTTCGCTGACGCTCGCCGAGGCGGCAAAGTACTTGGGTATCTCGAAGAGCATGCTCTACAAGCACACCTACAATGGTGCCATCCCCTGTTACCGTCCCGGCGGCAAGATGCTCTATTTTGAGCGGACGGAACTGGACAACTGGGTGAGGCAGCGTGGGGTGGCGACGGCGGAACAGCGTGCCATCCAAGAAGAGGCAGACAAGATTGCAGAGGAATATCTAAGACAGAAAGCAAATGGAACAGGAAAGAAGAAATGACTGGATGGGCTACGAGCAAGCCCGACTGGAACGGATGTTGAAGGAGGCCATTATCCGTCCGACAGACACCTATACCACGCCGCCGCAAATCATCTGGATAGACGATTCGGTCATCTCGACGCTGGGCAACTTCAGTGCGTCGGTGGGTAAGGCGAAGGCGAAGAAGACGTTTAATGTGTCGGCATACGTGGCCGCTGCGCTGTCGAACAACGTGGTGCTGAAATACCGCGCAAAATTGCCAGAGGGAAAGCGCAAGGTGCTGTATGTGGACACGGAACAGAGTCGCTACCACTGTCATCATGTGCTGGAGCGCATCTTGGATTTGTCGGGACTGCCCACGGATATGGACAGTAAGAATCTGGACTTCGTCTGTCTGAGGGAGTATACGCCGGAGGTGCGGATGAAGTTGATAGAGATAGCCCTGCAAGGTTGCGACGAGTACGGACTGGTGATCATCGACGGACTGCGCGACCTGTTGCTGGACATCAATAATGCAGCCGAGTCGGTGGGTGTCATCAACAAACTGATGGAATGGTCGTCGAAATACAATCTGCACATCCACGGTGTGTTGCACCTGAACAAGGGTGACAACAACGTGCGCGGGCATATCGGTACGGAGATGAACAACAAGGCGGAGGCGGTGCTGTTGGTTAACAAGAGTAGTACTGACCCGAATGTGAGCGAGGTGCGACCGCTGCATATCAGAGAGAAGGAGTTCAGACCGTTTGCCTTCACGGTGAACGAGCAAGGGCTACCGGTGCTGGCTAACAACTGCGTCCAAGAGGAGCAGGAGCAGAAGGGACGGTTTACGTTCCAGAATCTGACGATGGAGCAGCACCATGAGGCGTTGGCACTGGCGTTTCAGGAGCGTCCCATCAAGGGGTATCAGAAGACGCTGGATGCGCTGACGGCTGCCTACGAACAAATCGGGTTCAAGCGTGGGCGGAATGTGATGGTTGAGGGGTTGAAGTGCCTGGTGAATGAGTTGAAGCTCGTGAGCAAGAAGGACAAAGTGTATTTCTACGGTATGTCGCCGGAAGAGGCTACGCTCTTCGATGAGGAGGAATAGCGTGCTCGTGGCGGTGTTCTTATCAGGTTTAGAAAGGCGGTTTAGGTTGGGGGCGTGCCTATAGTGGCGGAAACCAAATCAAACTGCA
>CAVGEN010000157.1:0-4359 GCA_963628185.1 Waltera intestinalis
ACGGTGTGGACTCGAAACGCTTGTTCTCCCAATAGCGTTCGCACACCATCCCAAGAGTGGGCGTCTGCACACGACCTACGGAATAGGTGCCACGTCCTGCGGCTATCGTCAAGGCTTGTGTGCCGTTGATACCTACAAGCCAGTCCGCCTCACTTCTTGCCTTGGCGGCATGATAGAGGTTGTCGTACTCTCTTCCGTCTTTGAGATGGCTCAACCCCTCACGGATGGCGGAGTCTGTTAGCGAACTGATCCACAGACGGTCGAAGGGCTTCTTGCAACCAAGGTACTCATAGAGGTAGCGGAATATCAGTTCTCCCTCACGTCCGGCATCGGTAGCCACGATAATACGGTCACTGTCGGCAAAGAGTTTGCCGATAATCTTGATTTGGGCAAGCACGCCTGCATCGGGCTTGTATCCGTTCTCCGTCTTGACTTGTCGGGGAACGAGGATGAAGGGATTGGGGAGCACAGGAAGGTTCTCGGCATGAAAGCCTTTCATACCATACGCCTCCGGCATGGCTGGCTGCACGAGATGCCCGAATGCCCATGTCACATAATGGCCATTGCCCTGCAAATAGCCTTCCTCTCGCTTGGTAGCACCCACGATACGGGCGATTTCCTTGGCTACGCTTGGTTTCTCTGCGATGATTGTCTTCATTTTCTTGATGTTTTTTTATGACATCCGCAACCATGGGATAGTTGGTTGCAGATGTCTGATTGTTAATGGATTAAGTGGAGGCAGTTATACTTTCATGCTCTTTGCCTTTCTCTTTGGCTTCTGCTCCTCGGCGGTCTGCTCCTTTACCTTTTTGAGGTCAGGATTGGTGCGGTACGAACGAGGCTGCATGCGGTCGAAGTCGAACTTCACGTAGGCGGTATAGGTTCCGCCGCCGTTCTTATTCTCCACCTCTTTGATTTCAATGGTCTTGCCAGCCGCATAGTCATCCTTCTGTTGCTCGGTCAACTCCTTCTTGAAATAGGTGTTGAGTCGGCGGATGGTTCCGTCCTCGTTTAGCCAATGGTTCGGGTCTTGCTGTTTCTTTTGACCGTCCACATCGCCTTCAGCTTTCTGCTCTTGCTTGCCATCGGCTTGCGCCTTTTCACCGCTTTGCTTCTGTCCTTGCACCTGTCGGGTACTGCCCGGCACAAACTCCACGCCTCGCTGCTCCACGTTCACCTGTAACAGCGGTGTGAACTTGCGACCATTGGCAAGCTCTATCTCCTTGCGGAGTGGAATGCCGGAATAGAGTACCCGCTTGTCATCCTTGGTGATGGGAGTCTTTCCAATCATGTCGGGGATGCGCACCTTGTTGGTCGGGATGTCAATAATCTCGTTGGTGAGGCGGTCGATGCTGATGAAGTGAGGGCGCATCTCGCCAGTTTTCTTGTCAGGAAAGTCCACAACCTTGCCAAGGTTGCCATTCTGCAAGAGGTTCTTCTTGTCATCGGGAGTAAAGGTATAACCCTTGTAAGCCACATCCAGTTTCGGCTCGTTGCGCACGAAATGCGGCACAAGTTGGAAGGTGTCGTTCTCATCCTTGCGGAACGAGAGGCGTGCCTGTATCTCAAACTGCTCACCGCCAAAGGTCGGCTTTACGGTGACAAGTCCCGTTTTGCCGTAGTTCAGCAAGGCTTTCATGTCCTTCTCGCTCATGCTGTTGAAGTCAATGCCATACTTGGCACCCAATTCCTGCAGATTTACATCGTCCTTGCTGATGAGATTCTGCTTGGCATCCGAAGCAGTCGGTGTTTGCTGCTGCTCGGTTGCGGACTGTTCTGTTTTCTGTTCCATGTTGTTCTCTGTTTTGTTGGTTTGTTCTGTTTGTTGGTCGTCTGTCGCTGTAGCGGATTTCACCTTGGATGCCTCATCCGATGATGCCGTCTCTTTTGTCTGACCTTCCGTTTGCTTCGTCTCTTTCTCAAATCCTGAGGTGTCAACCTTGTGGGCGGAGAGAATCTCCTTGTTCGCCTCTGGGTCTTTTAGCAACTCCTTCATCACGCCAAGCAGACTTTCCGCTTGGTTTGCCGCAATGCGGTAGAATCCGAATCTACTGGGTTCCTTGCACTGGCGGAAGAAGTTTCGGAAGAAACTGTCCATCATGTCGCTGTTGCGGTCGAAGCGCAGGAAGTCGGGAGAGTTTTCTGCCTTGGCTGCTGTCCGCTTCGGTGTGCCGTCTCTGTTGAGCCCGGCGACCACGCTGACTTCGCCCGTCTTCTCGTCACGCACCACCAGTACGTCCTGTTCATCACTCTTTTTCTTTTGTGCCATAATCGTAAATGTTTAATGGTGAATACTGTTATTTGAATTTCTGATGAATGCGGGTCATGTAATGCTCCACATTCTCTTTCTTGAAGTCCTTTACGTTGTTCTCAACAAACGTCCTCACGTCTTCCTCCGTATAGTAGGTTTTCTGCCCAAGCCGTTTGTAGGGTAGCACACCCAAGCTTCGGTAGCGTTGCAGGGAACGAGGGGAGATTTGAAACAGGAGACAGAGGTCTTGGTTGTCGAGCATTTTCTCTGTTATGGACGAGTTCCTTCTATCCGCCTCTCGCTCATGTCTCATCATCAGCATGTCGTAGATGCCGTCTATCTTCTTGTGCAAGTCATGGAGGTACAGCTCCATCTTTCTCAGTGTCTCTTCTTCCATACTCATGTCTCCTTGGCTATGGTTCGTTCCTCTATCAACTTCTGAATGCTCTGGCTGCTATATCTGCACTGCCCACGCACCATCATATACTCGATGCTTCCAGAGCTTCGCATGCGTTGCAATGTTCGCTTGCTGATACCGAGCATCCGGGCAGCTTCATCGCTGCTCATCATCGGTCTCAACTCCTCCTTGGCGGATTTCTCTTGAAGGGTTTCATTCGCCATTCGGACAAAGCGGGCTATCTCCGCCAACTGCTCAGTCAGGCTTCTGTATGCGTTGCTGTCAATCGTCATTACTTCCATTTTCGTGTCGTTTGAAATGTTACTAAATCCGTTGTTTCGATTTCTCGGCGGCAAAATTAAGCATTCGCCAAATACCCGTTTAACAACTCATTAATGACCCACGTGTAATTTTCTTGATTCCTCTTGCTTGGCGGTCGGCAAACCTCGGAAAAGCACTGCCACAGGCTTGCAGTTTCATTGTTTTGCTATTTTCGCATATTACCTTTGCATCCGAATTTGCTGAACCAATAAAAACTGAGAATATGGAAGTAATAACAATGGAAAAGAAGGCATTCGACTTGATGATGGCAAGATACGATGCCTTGGTAAAGAAAGTAGAACTGCTGAAGCACAAGGCGAACGGCAAGCGTCTGGAAAAGTGGCTGACAGGTCAGGAGGTATGCCAGCAACTGCATATCAGCCAGCGCACGCTGCAAAAACTTCGTGACCGCCGCTTCTTGGGACATACGCAGATAGGCCGCCAGTTCTATTACAATCCCGAAGAGGTAAAAGCTCTCGTCTCACTTATCGCCCGATTCAAATCGGCATGACATAAAACGAAACTCGCCCAAGGCAAAGCTGAAAAACTTCACCTTGGGCGAGCCAATACATCTTATATTCACCATTTAATCCAATTTGTCAGCAATGGAAATGAACCAACTATTGACGCATGAGAGCGAGTCGATAGACAACGCCATGCTATCCTTGAAGAAAGCGAACAACTGGCTGTCCTCCTTCATCGAATCCTACAGTCCACCTCTGGACGGCGAGCGATACCTCACCGACAAGGAACTCTCCGAGCATCTGAAGCTCAGTCGCCGCACCTTGCAGGAATACCGCAAGCAAGGCATCCTGCCTTACATCATCCTCTGTGGCAAGACCCTTTATCCCGAATCGGAGATACAAGCACTCCTAACTGGCAATTACCGCAAGCCGATTATTGACGGAAGCATCCCACAAAGCATCGCCAAGTAGAAAACAAAAAAGCGTACAAAGCAGTCAACCCTCTTGGATTGTCTGCTCTGTACGCTATTATATAATATAAGGTGTAATGTCTAACTGATGCCATTCGGCATCGCCCCATTCATCATGATAATCATCGGAATATCGCATTTACTGCGATTCTCTACCATCGCTTCTTTGGGTTCAATCTTCCCCAATGCCCATTTTCGGAAAAGCAAAGACTGGTAGCTGTCCACTTGGAATGCGATGGCCAACACCATGTCCAAGTTATACACATCTGCCGAATTGCCATTCTCCAGCTTGATGTATTTGGACGTTTCAAAGTCCTTCAAAGCCCCTTGCTTCCAAATGCGCTTGATGGTATTCTTCACCGCCGTCCCCGTCACATACAACAGTTCCGCAATCTCCCACGCAGTCATCCACACCTCACCATGATGGGGAGCATAGATGACCATATCCTCCTGTAT
>CAVGEN010000158.1:0-4355 GCA_963628185.1 Waltera intestinalis
CTGCAACGGCAGGAGAAGAAACAGCAGCGGGAAAGCAGGTGATTTTATGCCTTATATCCCACCGGAGGTGGTGGAACAGGCAAGGCAAATCGACCTGCTGACCTATCTGCAAAACTGTGAGCCGCAGGAGCTTGTTCGCATTTCCGGCAACAATTATACCACCCGCACCCACGACAGCTTGAAGATTTCCAACGGCAAGTGGATGTGGTGGTCACAACGCATCGGCGGCTATAATGCCCTTGACTATCTCGTGAAAGTCAAGGGCTGTTCTTTTGTGGAGGCGGTCGAAACGCTGATGGGAAAGGCGGCGGTGTTGCCGTCAATGACAGTCAAACCCAAGCAGAAAATGGAGCCGAAGGTCTTGCTTCTGCCGGATAAAAGTGCTTCCAACGATAAGATTACAGAGTATCTTTTCGGCAGAGGGATCGACTACTCTATCATCCGTTACTGCATAGATAAGGGGCTGATTTTTGAGAGCCTGCCGTATCATAACCTTGTGTGCGTCGGCTTTGATGAAAACAACACACCCCGTTATGCAGCCTACCGTGCGACAACCGACCGCCGACTTTTGGGCGACTGCTCCGGCAGCGACAAGCACTATTCATTTCGGATAGCAGACAGCGACAGCGATACGGTACATCTCTTTGAGTGCGCCATCGACCTGTTATCATTTGCAACTCTTGAAAAAATGGAGGGCAGAGATTGGCGGAAAGACAACCTTGTTTCTCTTGCTGGTGTGTATCTGCCAAAGGAGAAAATCGAGGAAAGCACTACTCCCGCAGCCCTTGTGAAGCTCCTTGCGGATAAGCCAAGCATCAAGAACATCTATCTCCACCTCGATAACGACAACACCGGAAGAAAAGCTGCTCTCGCACTGAAAACCATATTACCGAGCAAGTATGAAGTCATTGACAGCCCTCCGCCGCACGGCAAGGACTACAATGACTTTCTATGTTATAGGCTCGGCATTCAAAGAAACAAAACCAAGGAAAGGACGAATGAACGATGACTGAGTTCAGTATTTATCAGATCAATATGGACAGGGATACCGCAAATGTCTGCTTCATCGGAATGGAATCCCTCGAAAGAATCAAACACTCAAAGGCAGTCAATGCCGCCATTTACGACAGGGTTTATGACGGCAAAATGGATTGTATCTCCCTTGAAAGCATCTATCAGAAGTTCAATGTTGACCATCCTGCCGACTACAAGGGACGCTCCCTGTCCGTGTCGGATGTTGTTGAAATCAGGGAAAGCGACACGATGGAAAAGGGCTTCTACTTTGTGGACAGCATCGGCTTTAAGCAGATACCCTTTGACAAAACACTCTGTAAAGAGCCTGAGAAAACGACTGCAAGTAAGATTTCTGTTCTGCTCGTTGAGCCGAACAAGTACCCAAAGATGATCGAGATCGACGACACACTTGAAGCAATGCAGGCTGTTGTCGGCGGTGACATTGAGGAATATATGCCCTATGAGGACGAGGTTGCCATCATCTGTAATGAGGAAGGCAAAGTCAACGGACTGCCGCCTAATCGTGCTGTTTACGCAGAACCCGAAACAGTTGAAATGACCTTCGCAGAGATGTGCGAGCAATTTTGCAAAGCGGAAAACGAGGGCAAGGGACACCTCAACGGCTATATTGTTTTCACTTCGGACAGCTTCGATAAATCCTATGATGAGAAGTCGAGAACCTATGGTATCAGTTCCAACAACAAGGCTTTTCAGTCTGGAATGGGCGGCTACTCCATCTTCGGAGCGTGCCTTGACGGGACTGACCCGTGCGTTAGACTGGACGCTTATATGTTCGGTGAGAACGCTTGGAAAATCGAAAAGTGCTATATGGTAGAGCCTTCCCGTGAGATGATAGACATCATTTGCGGGAAGTTTTTCATTGTCCACGCACCTTTTGATGCGGAGAGGTTTCAGTCACTTCCGCCCGACCTTGCAGAAAAGTATCGGGAGAAATTCAAGTATCCCGAACGCTTTATGCAGGTCAATAATGAGATCGTAGCCGTACCTTTTAAGCCCGTCAGGGCAGATAAAGAACGCTGATCTCTGTGAGATACGGGGGAACCCCAAAGGACTGCGTTATCTTAGCAAGCAGACTGTTTGTATCCCCAAAAGGCTACAAACAGTAAATCGCTTGTTAGGGGTTCCCCCTAATACCCCAATAAGAACACATCTATCAACAAGACAAGGAGGAAGATAAAAATGCGAAAGCGCAATGTAGATAAGCATATTTGGTTTTCCCGTGACGAAGCACAGGAGCTTCAGAAAAAGGCAAAGAAAGCCTGTCTGTCCGAAGGCGCACTCATTCGTCTGCTCATTCGTGGTTATGAGCCGAGGGAAAAACCGGACGACCGTTTCTATGATACAATGCGTCAGCTTTCCGCCATCGGCAACAACATCAATCAGCTTGCGGCACAGGCACACTCACTCGGCTTCGTGGACGCACCGAAACTGCAAAAGGAAGCGGAGCGTTGGCACAAGTTTCAGGCAGATGTGGAGCGACAGTTTCTGCGTCCTGAAAAGAGCGAGCTGAAATGGCAGTAAGCAAGATATGGAAGGTTAAGGTTCGTCTGAAAACCGTCATCGACTATGCGACCAATCCCGAAAAGACACGGGCGCAGGAATACACGCCGGAGCAGTATCAGGCTCTTGCCGATGTTCTGAAATACGCAAAGGACGAAGAAAAAACGGAGCGTGAGTTTTATGTGGACGGCATCAACTGCAATCCGACGACTGCCCGTGACCAGTTCGTTACGGTCAAGGAGCAGTTCGATAAGGAGGACGGTATCCAAGCCTATCACGGGTATCTGAGTTTTAAGGATGAGCCGAACATCAATCCCGATCTTGCACAGAAGATCGGAATGGAGTTTGCCAAGCGTGTATGGGGCGACCGCTTTCAGGTCGTAGTGACCACGCACCTGAACACAAAGCACCTGCATTGCCACTTTGTTGTGAACTCCGTTTCCTTTGTGGACGGCAAGCGGATGGCGAACAACGAAAAGCACTGGAGGTACTTCCGGCACATAGCCGATGAGCTGTGCCGCCAGTATCAGCTTGATGTGATCGAAAATCCACAGCGTGGTACGGGCAAAAACTATTACGCTCAAAAACTCCACGAAGCAGGGATGCCGAACTATGTGGATACCGCACGGGCGGTGATCGACGATGCAATCGCCAAGAGCCTCAGCTATGCCGACTTCAAATATGTTCTCCGTCAGATGGGAGCGTATTTTGACGACTCGGAGAACCACAAATACACGGTGCTTCGGGTAAAGGGCTATCAGAAAAATATCCGACTTGCACGGCTCGGTGATGAGTATTCCCTTGACCGTATCAAAGAGCGCATCTATGACAATCGGGACTCGGCAAAACTGGAGCCGTTTCAGAAAGGATACTTCTATCGTCCGAAGCAATATGTCCTCTTGACACGGGAGCATAAGATACGGAAGGTCGGCGGACTTTACGGACTGTATCTGCACTACTGCTACAAGCTCGGCTATCTGCCGAAGTACAAGAAACAAAATCCGGCTCGGCTTCATTCCCTTCTTCGTGAGGAGTTGATGAAGCTCGACCAAATAACCGCACAGGTAAGGCTGCTTGGCAGAGAGAACATCTCAACCGCCGAGCAGCTTTTCGCATATAAGCACTCGGTAGAGGAGCAGATCAAAGCCTTAACTGCCGACAGAACGCATCTCCGAAATGAAATACGAAAAGTGAACATCACAGATGCAGAGCTGTCACAGGCAAAGGACAGCATCTCGCTTCTCTCCGAGAAGCTGAAAAAGCTCCGCAAGGAAGTCAGGCTTTGCAACGGCATTGCCGAACGCTCCGGCGTACTGTCGGGAAATTTAAGGGCTGTCCTTGCAGACGAAGAAAAAATCAAAACGAACAGGAAGGAGAACAGAAGCTATGAACAACGGCGGTGACGCAGCGGAACAGGTCGTCAGGCTATCGCTTGAGGGCTTTGAAGTAGCTGCGAAACTTACGGGAACGGCGGCAAAGGAACTGACCGTTCTCTTGATCTCTGTTCTGAAACAGGAACAGAAAACCAAGGGCAAGGCAAGGCTCACCAATATGCTGAAATCAGGCAAGGAGCTTAAAGTCTTTTCCATCCCGAACAAAGACCTGAAGATCTTTACCGAGCAGGCAAAGAAATACGGCGTTCTCTACTGTGTGCTGAAAGACAAGTACAACAAGGATGGGAATGTGCCGATAGATATTATTGCCCGTGCAGAGGACGCATCCAAGATCCAGCGTATCTTTGACCGCTTTGAGCTTGGCAATGTGGACAAGGGTTCTATCGTGGCAAATGCGGAAAAGAGCATTGCCGAGCGAGAGGAACG
>CAVGEN010000159.1:0-4323 GCA_963628185.1 Waltera intestinalis
AAGTCTGAGTATCTTTTCCCCATAGTCCAAGACCTCAACAGCATCATTTCTCTAAAAAGAAAGTTGGTCAATATAGACTATATCAAGCTCAACGTAAAAGAGATGCAGCTTTCTTGCAGCTGTTTCTCGCAAATAGCTAGTTTCTTGACTGACACAGAATACACCAATAATCTCAAAACAGCAATAAGTTGGACAATATCCATCCTACAAATGGCATTAAGCAAAAAGCAGCAAATTTCAGAATTCACAAAAGCGACTTCCCCAGACCAAGAGATATATTATAACTTTATCAGACTCGTAGATGAAAATGTCATGCAACAATTGCCCATATCAAGCTATTGCGACAAACTACAGATCTCTATCTCCACATTAGAGTCTGTCATTTCTAAACATGGAGGATGCACCCCCTTAAAATACATACACCTTCGTCTTATCAACCGTATATGTATCATGGCAGAGTGTACCTCTAAAAAAAAGATGCCCATCAAGAAGATAGCAGAATACACCCATTTCAAAAACAGTTCTGCTTTATCTCGTTTCGTAAGAACACAACTCAATATGACACTAACTAAATATCGGAATTTAAGATCTGAGACGCAACAGAACATAATTCATCATACCATTCTTGACCAAAACGCTGTATTAGCGGTTCTTCCAAGAACTTATATACTGGAAGGTTCAATTCCTCCCCTTTTTTGACTGCAGCCTTGCAGATACGCCATTTATTATAATTAATGCCATATATGTCATTGCCAAAATATTTGGCACGAATGGGATAAAGAGCGCAAGAGATTGGTTTTTTAAACTTCGACTTGCCTTCACGATAAGCTCGTTCCAAGGCACAAAGGCAACAGTTGCTAATCGTATGACCGTCACCCATATCTTTCAAGTCTTGATAGCAAGTGAACACACAGTCCTTGCCATTGACGATGCTCGTCACCAAGTCGCCCTCGATATCGGTGTAAGCCACGCCCTGCTTGTCGATGACAGCCTGTGCCGAAGCCGAAAGGTCATCCCAAACGACATTCAGGGCATTCTCAATCTCCATGATTTCGTCTAGGGTGACAGGTGCCCCCGCATCGCCCTCTATGCAGCATGCGCCCTTACAAACGTCAAGGTCGCAACAGAATTTTTCAGTGATGATGTCGGGTGAGACCAGCACATTGCCCACCTGAAGGATACGTAGTTCGTCTTTGTTCATAATGTTTTGTATAAGGAGTTAACTCCAAAATCTCTACCACAGAATCGGTTCTATTCCATTCTCCTGCAAATACTGATTGCAACGAGAAAAATGATGATTTCCAAACCAACCGCCTCGGTTGGCAGACAGAGGAGATGGATGCACACTCTGCAATATCAAGTGTCGGCTACCGTCTATGAAAGAAGCCTTACTACGGGCATAACCGCCCCAAAGTATAAACACCAAATGGTCCTTGTCCTTATTGAGAGCCTTGATGGCAGCATCCGTAAACTCTTCCCAACCTTTCTTTTGATGGCTCGCAGCCTGATGGGCACGAACTGTCAACGTGGCATTGAGAAGCAGCACTCCTTGTTTTGCCCATCGAGTCAAGTCACCCGTTTGTGGCATTGGGGTACCGAAGTCCATCTGTATCTCCTTAAAAATATTAATCAATGACGGAGGGAAAGCGACACCTTGCGGTACGGAGAAACTCAACCCCATCGCCTGCCCTGGCTCATGATAGGGGTCTTGTCCGATAATCACTACCTTCACGTCATCAAAAGGACAAAGATTGAAGGCATTGAATATCAGCTTGCCGGGAGGATAGCACTGCGTATGCAAGTATTCCTCACGTACAAAGTTGGTGAGATCGAGGAAATATTGCTTCTCAAACTCATCACCAATATGCTGTCTCCAACTGTCTTCAATCTTTACGTCCATTTTATTTTTTTACTTGTTATCAGAAATCAAGTTCTCACCAGTCATGTCTGCTGGCTGCTCCAATCCCATGATATGGAGGATAGAAGGAGCCACGTCTGCCAAGCGACCATCCTTTACGGTAGCAGAGTTGTTGTCAGTCACGTAGATGAACGGAACTGGGTTCAATGAGTGAGCGGTGTTTGGAGTACCATCCTCGTTGGTCGCGTTGTCGGCATTACCATGGTCGGCGATGATGATAGCCTCATAATCGTTAGCCTTGGCTGCCTCGACAACCTCCTTCACACAGTTGTCAACAGCATGGACAGCCTTTGCAATGGCATTGTAGATACCAGTATGACCCACCATGTCACCATTGGCGAAGTTTACGACGATAAAGTCATACTCCTGCGTGTTGATGGCCCCCACCAACTTATCCTTCACCTCGTAAGCACTCATCTCTGGCTTCAAGTCGTAGGTGGCTACCTTTGGAGAAGGCACCAAGATACGATCCTCTCCCTCGTATGGAGTCTCACGACCACCATTGAAGAAGAAAGTTACGTGAGCATATTTCTCTGTCTCTGCGGTATGGAGCTGCTTCTTTCCCTGCTTGCTGAGATACTCGCCAAGTGTATCCATCACGTTCTCCTTTGGGAAGAGGATGTGAACACCCTTGAAGCTAGCATCGTATGGAGTCATGCAGTAGTACTGCAAGTCCTTGATGGTGTGCATACCTTCCTCTGGCATATCCTGCTGAGTCAATACCTGAGTCAACTCCTTGGCGCGGTCGTTACGATAGTTGATGAAGATGATGACATCACCTTCCTTGATAGTACCATCGACATTCGCATTATTGATTGGCTTGACGAACTCATCAGTTACGCCCTCAGCATAGCTTTCCTCCATGGCCTTCACCATGTCAGTAGCTTGCTTACCCTTGGCATCAACGAGCAAGTCGTATGCTTCCTTCACACGATTCCAACGCTTGTCACGGTCCATTGCATAGAAACGGCCAACGATGCTGGCGATGTGGGCGTCGTTCTTATCACAGCAAGCCTGTACCTGCTCGACGAAGCCTTTACCGCTCTTAGGGTCGGTATCACGACCGTCCATGAAACAGTGAACGTATGTTTCCTTCAAGCCATACTCCTTACCGATTTCAATCAACTTGAAGAGGTGGTCGAGTGAAGAATGAACACCACCAGTAGAAGTCAAGCCCATCAAGTGAAGTTTCTTGCCAGTCTTCTGAGCATAGCTATAAGCGTTGATGACTTCTTGGTTCTTCAAGATGTCACCGCTCTGGCAAGCCTTGTTAATCTTAACGAGATCCTGATATACCACACGACCAGCACCGATGTTGAGGTGACCTACCTCCGAGTTACCCATCTGTCCGTCGGGCAAACCTACGTTCTCACCGCATGCCTGGAGCTGAGAATGTGCTGAAACTGCTGTCAAATAGTCGAGATAAGGAGTTGGAGTGTTATAGATAACATCCCCCTTACCATGCTGTCCGATTCCCCATCCATCGAGAATCATCAAAAGAGCTTTTTTTGCCATAATTACATTAAATATATAAAATACGAATTTTGAGTGCAAAGTTACTGCAAATCGAAGACAATACAAAACAAAAAACTTATTTTTTTGTTTTTTTATTGTTGAGATGCTACGACAAAGCCCATGACCGTCCCTCATAAAAAACAATTAACCTCGGAGCAAAGATACCGCTAAAATGCAAAAAGTCCCCACCTCTAAGCAAAGAATGGGAACTTTTTCATAATTTAGCCTATCTTAATAACTATTTCTGTCTCAGATAGTTCATCTGCACATTCACAGGGCAGGCATTGCTTACCTTCTCTGCATATTCTGCCACCTTCAAGGTAACAGAACCCTTGATATTCTCGACATCAGCACCTAACTTAAAGATGTAGTTGCCTGCATCTACCTTCCACTGGCTGTTAGCCTCATCGAAGCCAGCAAGGTCACGCTTTTCAAGAGTCATCTTCAAAGTTTGACTCTCACCTGGCTTTAGTTCTCTTGTCTTGCCAAAGGTCTTAAGTTCCTTGGCAGGCTTCTCGTAAGCACCTTTTGGAGCGGTGACATATACCTCTGCTACTTGCTCCTTGCCTGTATTCTTCACTATGTCACCATATCCACAGAATAAGCCACGTTGACCGCCCCCACTTCCAAGTCCACCAGAAAGGAAGTCGTAGGAGTTGACACCGAAGAGTGCCACGGTCTTCAAGTCCTTGATAGGCAACGTGGCATCATTCTTCAAGAGCACCATACCCTCGGTGCTACTCTGGCGAGTGATAGCGGCATGAGCCTTCAAGTCGGGATTGTTGCTATACTTATAGCCTTTGAAACGAGGAGTCTTCACAATGTATTCCAATATACCTAAAATCCGCAACCTTTTAATTTAAGATTTTTTATAAGCACCTGAGCAACAA
>CAVGEN010000160.1:0-4312 GCA_963628185.1 Waltera intestinalis
GTCAGCAAAATCAACAAACTTTCAGGTGTCGGCAACTCTGTGGCAGAACGCAATACACTATATCAAGCCTATCGGGATGTAATCCTCCTCCAGTTGGACAACAAGAAGATGAATATAGTCAAGGAGATGCAACCCTCCAATGACAATTATCGCAAAACAGCAACAAAAGACTGGAAGAATCTTGAGCTTACAAAGAAATACATAGACGCAGGTCAGCTGTCCTTGACCGACGCTGATGACATTAAGACTGTATGCAACAATCTCAACCAGGGTTATTCCACCATCAAGGCATATCAGCAGTTTGTGGACTTCAAGAATGACGGAGACAAGGAAGCTTACACATGCTCTAATCCACAGACAAAGGTATCAAGACTTTTGAGTGTTTATGATGTTTGGGTGGATTTCATAAAAGGTGAACAGGGAGGTTTGGCCTTCGTCTTTTGGATTCTCATATCCATATTAGTTGATGTCGCAGCTTTCATATTCTTCGACATTGCATTCAAGAAAAGAGAAATGTAAAAACGACTAAAAAAAATAAAAGTATGGCAATATCAGTAAACAACGGATCAAGCACAAATCCTACAACAACTAGCGAGGACATTATTAACAATCCAGCGGCAACATCCTCATTTGACAATTCCAACGCTGCGGTCACAGAAGCTCCTGTAAATACTTCGGCCCCAGTAGGCTTGTCTTCCGAAGAACTAAACGACCCCAATAGCATTACAGTCACCATATCCGACCCGAACACCCCTATTGTGGTTTTATACGGACCACCGTCATGCGGAAAAACCATGACGCTTGTCCGGATGACTCGCTATCTCCAGTCACAAGGTTATACGGTTGTTCCCGAGAAGACATTCCGACCTACCTATGACGAGAACTACAAACAGCTCTGTGATAATTTTGACCAAATGATCAACTCCAACAACGCCGCAACCAGTACTACCAATATCAGTTTCATGCTTGTGAAAGTTCTGAAAAACGGCAAGCCTATTTGTCAGCTGTTGGAGGCACCAGGCGAATATTACTTCAAGCCAGACGCCCCCAATCGCCCATATCCTGCCTATGTGCAGAAAATCATCAATAGCCAGAACCGAAAGGTATGGGCTGTTATGATTGAACCAGACTGGAGTGACAGTGTTCCACGAGCCAATTACGTTACACGCATCAGTAAACTGAAGGCACAGATGGCACCGAGAGACAAAGTGATTTTTGTATATAACAAGATAGATCTGACTCCTTTTGTATATGGTGTAGGAAACGTGAATACAAACGAGGCTATAAGGAATGTACAAAACTTATATCCAAACATATTCGTGCCGTTTGAGAATAAGAATCCTATTACCAAGTTCTTCACGAAGTACAACTGTGAGTTTGTGCCGTTTATGACAGGCAGTTACTCGGAGACGATGTCGGGTGGTTTGACTTATACGGAAGGGCACTATGTCTATGCGCAGAAATTTTGGCAAGCTATGCTTAAACTGATTAACGGATAAACGGTTAGATTATGGGATTAAACATTAGTCTTTTTGTCCATGGAGTGCCCATGGGACAGAAAATATGGGGACCTAAAGGAGACGACCAGAGATATCTGTCATCTTTCTATGGTCCGAAATGGGAATCTCCAGAAGTCATGAAAGTTGAAGTCATGACTTTTGGAGGTCTCACAAATTGCTACTATTCCTTCGTGAAAGGACTGAATGTTTGCGACTCACAAGGGCGTGCAGGTTCCTACTTCGCTTTGACCTTACGCATCAACGCTTTCTACATTGATGTACAGAATATGTATAACATATTGAAGGCGGCTTATGAAAAAATGTGCATCGGACTCTGCGTGCAAGATACGGGGGCTATGATCAAATATCTGGTGGCTGACTTTCAGAGTGTTGATTCAAAGTTGAAAGACATTGAAAACCATATAGTCAATTATATTAGTGAGTTCTCGATCTATGAAGACATCGTATCACTATCAGGATTCCCTGCCATCTCACAAGGTGCAAGCCTGAATGTCAATCTCCATGAGTGTACGAAAGATGTAGCGTTGGATTGGGTGAAGAAGGCAGGGAAAATAATGGTCTCTCCATACTTTCTTCCGGCTAATGCCGCTAAGACGGTGGACAAGTACAAAGCGGAAATGGAGACGGTGAGACAAAAAGCACAACAGGAAATCGAACTACAGCAGCGCACATCGCAGGAGAAAATTGCTTCCATCACCCAAGAGTCGCAAGCCAAAGTGCTTACAGTCACCCAGCAAGCAGAGGAGAAACTGCGACTCAGTGAACAACGTTCGCAGCAGCAGATAGCCCAAGCTAACGCAGAAAACGAGCGCAAGATGCAGGAGCTAAGGCAAAACTATTCTGAAGTGGACGAGAAATTGGACGCTCTCAATCAAAGAAATCGAGAGTTGGGAAACAAAGTAGCTGATTGGAAACAGCAGTATAAGCAAAAAAACAAAGAATTGCAGTCGAGCAATGTCAAGATACAAAAGCTCCAAGAGTCTGTGGAAAAATTGCAACGGGAGGTTTCTTCGATTAAGGGTAATGGCGTAAATGTTTACCCTACACGTTATACGCCGAAGAAATCTGTTGTTGACAAGAATTTCATTATTGTCTGCATAGCAGGTTTTTTCGTCATATTGCTCGTCGGTTTTTTGATATACTTGCTGATGGGCAAATGGGACAACAAGAAAGACAAAATAGAAGACCTTCAAGAAAAAGTTGAAAAGCTGGAAACAGAAAACCAACGGTTACGAACGGAGAACGGAAAGCGGCGGAATTCACAGAAGCCTAATGGAGAAAACAACCAAAAAGTCTTCACCATCTCCATTAAAGAGAATGGAAAGGAAGTAGAGGAAGTAGAGTGCGGGCACACTTATGTAGTATCCTTGGAAGGAAAAGGTGCAGAGACTTTGCAAGGAAGATTTATAAGTCCTGCATTCGAGATGCCTACACTTAATCATTTGATGCCCAAGCGTGATAGTGTCGGAAAGACTTGCACCATCCGTTATGTATATAAAGAACATACACTGGCAACAAAAAGCATAAAGATAGAAAAGGACTAAGTATGAGACACCAGACATTCATGATAATATTGGCTGGAATTTTGCTTGCTTCATGCGAGCAGAAGAAAAAGCCGCTTTCGTTTTATGGAAATGAAGAGGCAGTGGAAGACACTACTGAGGTTGTGCAATCCCAAGCAGCTTCGCAGGTATCGTATGATGCAGACAGCGAAGTAGCAGTGCCCTTTGTAGAACAAAGAGGAGTAAAACTCATCGATGTGACCGTAAATCGGCAGTTTACCGTTAAGATGATACTTGACAGTGGGTGCTCTGGTACTCTCATCTCCATTGCCGAGGCCAAATATCTTTATGAGAAGGGGTGTTTTACCCAAGATGACATACTTGGCACAACGCAATCCCAAATTGCAGACGGAAGCATTGTCGAGAACATGGTCATCAATTTGCGTGAATTGGTGATAGGAGGACAAATTGCTTGTACTAACGTCACGGCTACGGTCTCTGCCAATACACAGGCACCTTTGCTGCTGGGCAACGAAGTGTTGAACAGAGCACCTTCCTATTCTGTTGACAATGAAAACAAATTAATCAAATTCAAGCTACGATAATGAACATATCTGTATATCTGTTTGGGGAGTTTAGTGTGGGTTACTCCCAGTACCCTAATGATTACGCCAAAGCCATCTTTGAGTCTTTTGCAAAGAACGCACAGGCTACGACACAAATCGCCATTCATAGGGATGGCGACTTGATGTACTATGGATATATCCGCAAGATGGAAAATGCAGAGTATTTGGGCTTGTGCGTTGTCGTAAATGGAAAGTACATCACCCAACTGGATGGGATGTTTGCCATTTACGAGCAAGTCATTGAGTCGATGGTGAGAAATGGTTACTTGATCCATTATGGAGACAAGGGCGAAATCACCTCCAAGGTAGGACAACTCTATGAGAACCGTGAGGAAATAGACTTGATTACCTCCAATCTCCAGGCGGCGTTTGACAGGTTGGAGGGGAGTTCCCAGAAATTGCCTGCGGTCAATTATGGCGTGGCAAAGAATTCTGTAAAGAGTTTTTCCATTCAAGACGACGCTCAGGAAATCATCAAGTCAAGTTACACCAATGGCTATACCTTTATATATAAGTCAAAGGGCTACAATACTGCCCAGATGAACAGCTATAAGGGAGTCATTGCCAGAAAAGACAAGCAGATTCAAGATTTGCAAGATGAGCGTACCAAACTGAAGAGTGAAGTGTCTTCTCTGAAGAACAAGCAAAGGAACACGAAATGGGT
>CAVGEN010000161.1:0-4285 GCA_963628185.1 Waltera intestinalis
GGTGCAGGTAACTTTTCTGCTATTTTGTCAGGCAAAGCCTGAATGTCTGAACGCAAACTGCTGAGGTTTGCAGCTATGATGTCTTCTTTCATTATCTTCTTCGTTTTGAGGGTTGGTAAATTGTTGGTTTCTGATGCTTCCATTTCTCGTCGTCATCGTCTCGCCAGCCTTGGTTGTTGGATGGTCCGCCGCCACCAGTACTGATCGCTTGGGTATGCGGCATGAACAGAAATTCTTCTATGGTATTGCCGAAAAACGAGCAGAGGGAAGGATAGGACAAGTCGCAGTCGAGTCTGGAACCAGAGATATGGGTGTCATCCTTGCCAAAAGAGATACCGACGACTTGGCTTGCATCCTTCCGATACGTTATTCGGGCATCGATATTGCATTTGCCCAAACGCTCCGAAAACTCAGACCAACTATGTGATGCAGAACGTGCATCAAGTACTGCCGTGCGCAAGTCAGCCTTCTTCAACTGGTACGGGCGCAACCGATTTCGGTTTTGTTCCTTGCTGTTCTTCTTCGCCATGTATAGACCATACTCCTCAGTCAGGGCACGGCAGATGCGAGAACTGCGGTAACGCTCGCAACTGTCAGAAATCACTCCTCCATCGTTGTCCACAAGATTATACACTACATGGCAATGGGGATGCTTCGTGTCGTGGTGACGGGCAATGATGTATTGCGTATTGACGATGCCCATGCGCCGCATCCACTCTTTGGCAATCTCCGCCATCAGCGCATCGCCTTTTTCGTTCTCGGGCAATCGGTCGAGGTCTCTTGGCGAAAAGGAAAGAGCGATATGCTTCACTGGTGATCTCCTGCCAGGGCGCATGGCCGCCTGAATATGGAAACTGTCGGCAATGGCCTTGTTGTCCGTTATGCATACTCCTTCGTGAGCTATAAGGTTTGCTCGCTTGGTTTGGCTCTTGTCATTATGGGCATAGTTGACGATACCGCCAAAGTCCACCCGGTTCATAATCTTAGCTATCATAATGTGTCGGCTTTGCTTGGTTGATGATTTCACTTATCGCTCTGATGATGCGCAGACAGTGCTCTTTGACGGCAGCCATTCCGTAGATGTGCATATCGTGGGCAAGTTGGTTCACGTTATTGGCAATACCCGAGAGGTCTCGTATCTGCTTGCCCAGTTCAGGAGTGATAGTGGCTCGGATGCGGTTGTCCATCATTGCCTGATGTCCATACTCGCTGACGGACAGTCCTGCCTGTGCAGCCTTCGACTGGATATATATGAAGTCGTTCTCGCTGAACATCACTCGCACCATTTTCGTGCGCTTTTGGTAGTCGGCCAACTTGGGGCGACCGCCACGGTTGTTTGTTTCCTTGTTCATATACCTTATTATATAGGGTGAATACTATGGGTGTTTTAGAGTGGGAAGTTCTTCGCATCGCCAGATGATTGCCGATGTCTGGGCGGCAAAGGGCAGGGACTGTCCCGAAGGTTTTAGTGACACTAAAACACAAACTTGCCACTCTAAAAAATCACGTGTCTATTTTACTGTAGCTTCCTTGTCCTGTACGGCGTAGCCGATGCTCACGGATGAAGATGTCTATCCACTTGGATGCCGTGCTGGCATTCTCGCCTTGCTCTTCCACAAGGGCATCGTACTCCTTTTTGGTGAACGATGGTGGCAGTAAACTGAAGAAGGCATTGCGCCTTGCCGCTACTCCTTTCTCCAGTCTCTCCATGGACATCTTCTGTTCCAGTCCTGCCAACTTGCGGTAGATGAAAACGGAGTGATAGAGCAAGGCCGTGCAGATGTCCATGGCGGTGGTGTAGTCACATTCTTCACATAGAAGATGAATCGTTCCGTCTGCCGAAGGCTTCATCCTAAACATATCCAAGTCCAATGTTCTGATGGCGGTAAGCACCATCATGATGCGGTAAGCCATCAGTCCCAAGCGACGGACAATACCCTGCATGTTGTTGTCCACCTCATCGCAACATTCCTCGTTGATTTGTCGCAGGAAAGCGACGAACTGCATTTGCAGATGGGAGGGAACATAAAAGGTGTACATCCCCTGTCGCATGAACGACTCCTGAAGGTGCATGAAGCGGTCGCCGAGGATACGGAACTTGGCATTTTTCGACTGCGAGACGTCACTTGTGGCAAACACGTTTCTGATGCCACGCTTGAACGGAATGTTGTAGATGGCGAAACGGCTCAACAGTCCGTCTTCCGAACTGGGTATCAGTCGGCGCACCTGTTCGGGTGTTCCTGCCAAGACCACCGAGATGCGAGGATTCTCGATGTCGTTATACTCTTTGTCTTTACGCCTGCTCATCTTGATAGGCTCATGATGGTAAGCTTTGCGGAGCGTATCGGAATAGTTTCCGTGTTCCGACCTTAATGTCTGACTGAGTGTGTCGCCCTCGGTTTCGAACAGGAGGAGGATTCCGTCGTTGTCGCTCAGTATCTTCTGGAAAGAACTGGCACTGCTGTTTGCCGGAACGACAAGCATCCGTTGCTTGGGTTCGGTTGGCATTTCCATCACAGATGACTTCTTGCCCTTCGCATATTCTGCCATGGCGGCTTTGTACTCCTGCTCCAAGCGGTTGGACAGTTCACGCAGGTTTCGATTGATGGATGCCACCAACTCATAGCACAAGGTCAGTGAACCTTTCCCCATGCCAGCTTCAGCAGCGACGAAGAGGTACAGATTGGGATAGACAATTCGCTCGTCATATACACCCGACATGTTGTAAAAGCATACCGACAAGGTGGCGATGGCACCGATGAGTATGGTGTCACGGTCGTCCGTGGAAATTGCGTTGGCTACCACCTCTGCCAAGAACGGCGGCAAATTGTCGAACACACGTTCAGGGAACGACGGCAATTCCTTTTCCGATTTTACCCATTTCTCCGTTTTCCCATTTTGGATATTTGGCAAAATGGATAAACAATTGTCGTGGATAGAGATCCCTGCCCGTTGTGCCAGATGAAAAAATGTACTGATGGTGATGCCGCTACCATGCGACTGGAGGCAATGCGAATACTGCCTGTCGGCAGTTTCCTCACGATAGTCTGGATAGAAACGGCTGATGCGGTGGTAATAACTTCGACCACTTTCCCCAAAACCATCGACGAGGGCAAAGCCCAGCGATACCCAATCCTTGTAGTCGGGCGCAATATCTACGGTTTTGCGCTCTATCTCGCACACAACTTTCTCGACGTCTTCTTCCACATTATTATATATGGTAGCGTCAATCTCCTTCTTCGATGCTGGGATTTCTGACAGAACCTTAGAAGGGACATTCTCCCATTCTTGGGCGGAAAATATTTTCTTTGACATGTTCCTCGTATTTGGGATTAATATATGCATGCGGGTCATGGGGTAGGAAACAACTGCGAGCCACATCACTGCCCGACTTGTCCACGTCTGGAAGCCCGCAGAATTCAAGACAATTGACCACCGCCTTGAAAAAGCGGCTGTGTTCCCATCCTTGCAGTTCTACGGCAACAATCCATTTCAGACCATCGCCCGACGGACTGACAAACATCAGTTCTGTATCGAAATACTCGTTCGCCAACAGTCTGCGTTTCAAATCGTCAAGATTAGCCACATGGTCGAAGTCTATGCACATCAAACCAGAGTGCATCAACAGTTCCTTCTCGTTCCGCTTGCGGAACAATCCTGAGAATGTACAAAAGTCGAAATGCGTAGCCTTGTATCGTTTGGCTTCCTCTTTGTCAGTGAGCGCACGCAAGGCTATGGTTTGTGGTTCGGCATAATGCCCCACAATGTACCGATAGATGTCGACAATGCCCACAGCCCGCAAAGGCACTGTGTTCAGTATGGGTTTACGGAAGAACGAAAATTGATAAACGGTCTGTTCCATCATACTATCCTCTTACCCTCTTTGCGTTGACAAACTCCTGTGCCTCTCTCATCAAGTCGGCTTGCGTCTTGTGAACCTTGTTCTTCAACCACTCGTCAATCTCCGACTGGAGAAAAGCCAAAGCCTTGTTGATTTTGTGTACAGGTATCTGTTTGGCGGACACCCAACCATAGACAGTCTGCTTGGCTGGATGTGAGGGAAGGTAAGCGCAAAGCTCGTCCATGTCCATCCACTTGGGCGTGTTCCTTGCTTGCGACATCTGTAAAGTCTTGACCGTTGTACTGAGTTCGTCAATGGTCTTAATAAGGTAGGACAATGCACCCGGCATCTCCTCCAACGATTTTATTTCTTTCATAATTTGTTTATTTTGAAACCTGCCGCAAAAGTACTGCTACGGCAAGGTGTGCCAAATAGGTGGCAAGT
>CAVGEN010000162.1:0-4273 GCA_963628185.1 Waltera intestinalis
CGTTTCTCGTCCACGATGTCCTCGTCCTTGCGGGGGCCGTCGGGAGAGGTGAAGGAAATGTTGTCGGTGTTCGGTGCGTATTTTCCGTACTTGCGTCTCAGCTGGTCGTAGGAGAAGCCGTCCTGGGGAACGCCGCGGTAGTAAGCATCACTGAAGGCCAGAATCATCTCGAAGATGGTGGGGCAGAGGAAGAGGCCCACGGCGAAGGGAATGCCGTGACCGAAGGCCACGCTCTTCTTGTACTGGGTGGCGCCGTAGAGCACCAGGCAGAGCAGAGAGAAGATGGGGCCGATGTAGCTCAGGCCGTCGAGGAAGCTCAGCACCAGAGGCACCAGAAAGAGCCAGCCGTTCCCCCAGAAGATTTTGTAGGAAATGTAGTCATTGTACAGAGGAATGAGGGATGCCCAGCCCGGTTGTCCTGCCTTGGTGTAGATGCGCCACTCTGCTACGATGACCAGGAGCCAGAGCGCAATGGAGAAGAAAAATGCCAGCAGGATAAGCAGCGTATAGCCCGTGGCTGCCATGACAGAGGCGCAGCCGATCAGAAAGGTATACAGCACGCCGATGAGAAAGATATTCATAAGAATTTACCTCCGTTTGTTTTGCGTTTCTTCGAGTATACTTCCTGGCGCCTGTAAGGTCAATGCAGGGATGTGTAAAGCGGAAAATCCGGCGGCGGATATCCGTGAAAAAACCGCGGAAAAGGGCTTGACGACAAGGGGTCTTCATGATATAGTTGCGAAGTATTTGAGGGGCGCAGCCCTATTTTTTATGCACTAATTTCGTAGTCATGCGAAGTTAAGAATCATTGGAGGTGGATAGCCGTGCGTACAAAGATTATATTAGCATGTACAGAATGTAAGCAGAGAAATTACTTCATCACGAAGGAGAAGAAGAACCATCCTGAGCGTATGGAAGTGAACAAGTACTGCAGATTCTGCAAGAAGCATACTCCGCACAAGGAGACAAAGTAATGAGCAGCGAAAAGACATCCGGCGTCCGGGGCTTTTTCCACGGACTGAAGACGGAATATAAGAAGATTATTTTTCCGACAAAACAGGATGTTGTTAAGCAGAGCGCCGCTACCCTTGTAGTCGGCATTCTGATCGGTGCACTGATCGCAGTTCTTGATCTTATCATGAAGACAGGACTTGGATTTATTCTGAAGTAAAGGTGAGCTCGATGTCAGAGACAAATTCTGAAGCACGCTGGTACGTAGCGCATACCTACTCCGGCTATGAGAATAAGGTGAAGATGGATCTCGAGAAGACAATCGAGAATCGCGGTCTCCAGGATGTGATTCTGGAGGTAAGCGTTCCGATGCAGCCCGTCATTGAAATGAAGAACGGCGTCGAGAAGAAATCAGACAAGAAGATGTTTCCGGGTTATGTTCTGGTGAATATGATCATGAACGATGAGACCTGGTATGTCGTGCGGAATACCCGCGGCGTCACCGGCTTTGTCGGTCCCGGATCCAAGCCGGTTCCCCTTTCTGAAGAGGAGATTGCGGCTCTCGGTTACAGAGAGTCAGAGGTTCTGGTTGATTTCGAGCTTGGAGATACAGTCAATGTTATGTCCGGCGCATGGAAGGACACTGTCGGCGTTATCACCGAGATCAATGATCAGAAGAAGACCGTCACCATTAACGTGGAAATGTTCGGTCGCGACACTCCGGTAGAGTTATCCTACGGAGAGGTTCAGAAACTCAGATAACATTACTACTTCATTTTTGGTAATACCCGAGGGAAGCAATTCCCTGGATTACAAGATAGCCACCGTCCGAAGCGATTCGGGCTCGTGGGAGGGTTTACCCGTAATTACCACAAGGAGGTGCCTAAAATGGCAAAGAAGGTTGAAGGTTATATCAAATTACAGATTCCGGCTGGAAAAGCAACTCCGGCTCCCCCCGTTGGACCGGCACTTGGTCAGCACGGTGTGAACATCGTTGCTTTCACAAAGGAATTCAATGCAAGAACAGCCAACGAGGGTGACGTGATCATCCCTGTTGTGATCACTGTTTATACCGACAGAAGCTTTAGTTTCATCACCAAGACTCCTCCGGCAGCAGTCCTGATCAAAAAGGCCTGCAAGCTGCAGAAGGCTTCCGGTGAGCCGAACAAGACTAAGGTTGCAACTATCAGCAAGGCTGATCTTCAGAAGATTGCAGAGACAAAGATGAAGGATCTTAACGCTGCATCACTTGAAGCTGCTATGTCAATGATCGCAGGTACCTGCAGATCCATGGGCGTTGAAGTTGAGAAGTAATTGAAGAGGAGGCGAAACTGATGAAGAACGGTAAAAGATACGCTGAGGCAGTTAAGACTGTGGACAGACAGGCTAAGTACGCAGAGCTTGATGCTATTCAGCTGGTAAAGAAGAATGCAACTGCGAAGTTCGACGAGACAGTAGAGCTTCACATCAGAACAGGCTGCGACAGCAGACATGCTGATCAGCAGGTTCGTGGTTCTGTCGTACTTCCGGCAGGAACCGGCAAGAAGGTTAGAATCCTGGTATTTGCAAAGGGCGCTAAGGCTGATGAGGCTCAGGCAGCCGGTGCAGATTTCGTAGGCGCAGAGGAGCTGATCCCGAGAATTCAGGACGGTTGGTTCGACTACGATGTTGTTATCGCAACTCCGGACATGATGGGTGTTGTAGGACGTATCGGACGTCTCCTTGGACCGAAGGGTCTCATGCCGAACCCGAAGACCGGTACTGTTACCATGGATCTGACAAAGGCCATTGCGGATACTAAGGCTGGTAAGGTTGAGTACAGACTTGACAAGGCCAACATTATCCACGTTCCGGTTGGTAAGGCTTCCTTCACTGAGGAGCAGCTGAAGGAGAACCTGGATACTCTGATGGCAGCCATCGTGAAGGCAAGACCGGCTACACTGAAGGGTGCTTACCTGAAGTCCGCTACTCTGACTTCCACCATGGGCCCCGGCGTGAAGCTGGATACTGTACAGTTCGGACTGTAAGATAAGACCGAGACTCGGCAGAAAAGTTTTTTACAATGTGCTTGACATCCGGGAAACCGGATGATAGCATACACAAGGTATTAACCCGAAGACAGCAGGTGCCGTGAGGCATAAGGTTGAAAACGCCTGCCGAGGAAGAGTACAGACATTGATTTGTTTGTTATGACCCCATGTCTTTCGGCATGGGGTTTTTCGTGGTTATACTCCCATCCCGGTGAGGCTCCCAGGAGTCGGGACCGGGGAAAAATCTGATAAGGAGGAAAAACCGAAATGGCAAAGGTTGAACTTAAGCAGCCGATCGTTGATGAGATCAAAGAGCTCCTTGACGGCGCTGTAGCAGCTACCGTTGTTGACTACCGTGGACTGACTGTTGCAGAGGACACTGAGCTTCGTAAGCAGCTCAGAGAGGCCGGCGTAAAGTACAAGGTATTCAAGAACACACTCATTAAGAGAGCTGCAGAGGGAACTGATTTCGCTCAGCTGGATGGTGTTCTTGAGGGACCCACTGCAATCGCTGTATCCAAGGATGATGCAACAGCTGCAGCCAGAATCATGGCTAAGTTTGCGAAGACAGCTCCGAAGCTTGAGCTGAAGGCAGCCGTTGTAGAAGGCAAGTTCTACGATCAGGCAGCTGTACAGGCCCTGGCAGAGATCCCTTCCAGAGACGAGCTTCTCGGAAGACTGCTTGGCTCCATGCAGTCCCCCATCACCAACTTCGCTCGCGTTCTCAAGCAGATCGCAGAGAAGGACGGCGACGGCGAGGCAGCGTAAATTTCGAAAGAAATTCGGACTGCAGGCGGCGTAGAGATACACCGCAACATGAAACAAAAGAAATACTAATGAAATGTGCATGAGCACAAATTTAAATCGGAGGAAATAAAAATGGCTAAGTTAACTACTGAAGAGTTTATCGCAGCTATCAAGGAGCTTTCCGTTATGGAGCTCAACGATCTCGTAAAGGCTTGCGAGGAAGAGTTTGGTGTATCTGCAGCAGCAGGTGTTGTTGTAGCAGCAGCTGGCGCTGGTGCAGCTCCCGCTGAGGAGAAGACTGAGTTCGACGTTGAGCTGACAGATGTTGGCCCGAACAAGATCAAGGTTATCAAGGTTGTTCGTGAGGCTACCGGCCTTGGACTTAAGGAGGCAAAGGATCTCGTAGAGTCCGCTCCGAAGGTTCTGAAGGAGGCTGCTCCGAAGGCTGAGGCTGAAGAGCTTAAGGCTAAGATCGAGGCTGAGGGCGCAAAGGTTACTCTTAAGTAATCATTTGCTGAATAAGCACTTTGAGAAGGGAATCGCGC
>CAVGEN010000163.1:0-4179 GCA_963628185.1 Waltera intestinalis
ATATCCGATATGTGAGCTTTCAAAAAAGGAGAGACGGGGGACAAACGGGGGACAAACGCACGGAAACCATGATACTACTATCTGCAAATGCGTACTAAAAAGGTACTAATACTTTTTCTCGCCAATCAGCCACCCAAAGTTTTTTCGGTCATTTTGAGTTCCTCGCCTCCGAAGTCTGCTTTTTATAAGTTTACTTCGGTCATTGTATATATCATCCAAGTCCTAAACTAAACCGCCTTGCCGCTCCGTCTTGGGGGACAAAAGTGGAGTAGAGCCACGCTCTGTCTCTTTTGGCGGCTGATGATTGAACCGTAGATCAGGCTTCAATCGGCGAAGTAGTTTTGCAGCTTGTCAACCGCCAAGTCGAATTTCTTCGGATTGGACGATTTGAGTTTGCCTATGTTTTGCAGCTTCCATTTCACTGACGGATAATTGCTCAAATCTCCAGATGTGCATAGTGACCAATCTGGCACACCCTGCTCGAATGAAAGTAGGAACTTCTTGTCCACATTAGTAAGGCAGGAATTGACTATAGTAATCAAGTTACGCCTTGCTTCCTCGTATCTGTGTATGTATTATTCATAGTCGTAAAGTTCTTTTGGAATAGTTATTTTGTATTGTGATATGTAGATGCCTCCCTTGACCAGCTGCATCTTGCTTGTCCCGAGGTCTATCCTTGATTTGTCAAGCATCTCAACCCAGTAGTGGTTGGCTTTCTCTGCCATATAAAGAAACAGGCGTTTTACCTTATAATTGGCTGAGGTTTCAAGCAAACTTTGCACAACGTCGGGCCGTAGGGAGGTGAGCTGTTCCATGATGTAAAACAGGTCCATGAGTGTGTATCTTTTGGGGGCAAGGAGCAGACATTCCATGAAAGCTTGTTCGGGAGATGACATCAGTAACTCGTAATCGCCTATTCTATACAATGCGGTGGAAGGCTTCGGGAAAGCTTCGGTAGAGAATGGTACAAAACTTCTGTCGAACTTGTCAGACTTCATCCATGTGGGTACTACGTTGTCTGTAAAGGCTACCATCAATGTGGGTTTGCCCATGGGAACGTAATGGTTGACCCCGGCGAGTTCCAATGCGGAATGAGCAGCGACACGGCATCTTTTTCCCAACTGTTCATTGTAGCACGCCAAGCTCACCAAGGCGTTTTGTGCGGTGTCGTGCATAGCCATTACACCACGGCAAACTGTCTTTATCCATCCCGTGGTTCTGTATTTCTGCAGCAGTTGTTTGGAGTAACCCTCTTTGTTGAGCCACTCGGAAAACATGAGACCTCCTGCATACTTGGAATGTACAAGGGAGTTTATCTTGCTTGTTGTTAGTACACCCATAGTTTACTTATTGTTGATAAATTCAACTGCAAAGATATTGTGAAATTACAAGAAAGGCGAATTTTTCATACACAATCGCTCGTTATTTATAATAAATTACTAAAAGTGCCATAGCATATTAGGCTGTATGTTTACCCATTGTGGCACTGAGATAAATGTAATAATATACCATTAGCTACATTGTAGTTCATACAAATTGAAGAGGCTTTTGATAAAAAGTCGGGGAAATATTGCTGAGTTACGAATAATTTAGTTATCTTTGCAACGTTTTAATGCGTGATTAAAATGTAGCAAAATGAAGTTGAATGAGAATTTAAGCATACTCGGACGCAAGGTCGAACTGACAAGGCGAACTGCAGACAAGCTGAAGGGATTGACCATAGGTGAGAAATTGTCGTATGTATTTTACGATGGGACTTACCTCGGTGTGTCCTTGCTTTTTGTTGAACCAAAGAAAGGAAATCCGACTCCCAAAGTTTGTTTACTAACAAGCAACAGACTTGCCGAGTTGTATGGGCTTCCTGTTGTGTTCATTTTGCAGCCAGGCCCCACGTATGAGCGTACACGCCTTATGGATAAAGGGGTGTACTTTGTGATGAGCGACCAGTACGCCTTCCTGCCGATGCTTGTTGCGTCGGAAAAATCTTCTAATCGTGTACCAGCAAAGGTCTTGTCTCCTGTAGCGCAATATTTACTGCTCTTCCATTTGCAGGTAAAAAGCTTAGAAGGACTGTCTGCAAGGGAAATCGCTCCGCTGGTCCCATATTCATATGAAAGCGTAACGCTTGGCTTAACATGCTTGACTGACGTAGGACTTGTAGAGAAAATAAAGGCTGGACAGAGAAGCAAGGTTGTTCATTTCATGGAGAAAGGAAGAGAATTATGGAACAAAGCACAGCCGTACTTGACAAATCCTGTAGACAGAAGATTCTATTGTGATGAAATGAATGGGCAGTACACATATCCCGAATGCAGTATCAATGCCCTGGCTCACTATTCACGGCTGAATCCCGACGAGGAACGGATGTTGGCAATGACCCAAAAAGAATACAACGGTTTGAATAGCCAAGGGACGTTTGTCAGACAGAACCTGTATGACGGCAATTATATGATTGAGGTTTGGAAATACCAGCCTATAATACAATTTGAGGATGACAAAGCCTATGTGGACAAGTTGTCGCTTGTCTTGTCTTTGAAGGCAGACGAAGACCCTCGGGTGGAAGGAGAAGCGGAATATATTATTGAAAGAATGGTATGGAAGGATTAGACAAGTTTAGAGACGCATTTGCTGATTTCTCAGATAATTACGTCATTATCGGCGGTACCGCTTGCAGTATTGCGATGCGTGAAACCGTTGTGCGGGCAAGAGCCACACACGACATAGACATGATAGTCATTGTGGAGAACATGACGGAAGCATTCGCCAATCGCTTCTGGCAGTTTGTGCGTGAAGCTGGCTATCGTCCAGAGAAACGTCGGCAGGAAGCAGGTGAACCTGCAAAATATGAATTGTATCGCTTTGTGGATGGTCATATCGGGTATCCAGAAATGATTGAACTGCTATCCCGTCATCCTGACGTTTTGGGGGAGCCAAAAGGTTTAGTCGTAGAACCTCTTCCTATGGATGGGGAGGTGTCGAGCCTGAGTGCCATCATCATGGATGAAGATTTTTATAATTTCACGGTTGAACACAGTCGCTTGACGGATGGCATTCGTCATGCAGATTCTGTGGCGTTGATTGCATTGAAAGCGAAAGCATACCTCAACCTCATGGCAGACAAGTTGGCAGGTAAGCACGTTAATACAAAGGACATAAAGAAACATCGTTCCGATGTATTGAAGAATGTGGTGATATTGGATGACAACCAAATAGATGCGCCACGTTCTATTGCGGTATGTGTAAACAGCTTCGTTGCATCAATTCGCAAGGACTGGGATGAACTTGCAGAGCCTTTGGCAAAATCATTGGGCGAGGACACAGACTTCATCTATGAATTGCTCAATCAATTGGAGAACCTATTTACCTCAAAGTTATGAAGATACAATATGCATCAGACTTACATCTTGAGTTTGCCGACAACTGGAGATGGCTGAAAGACAATCCGCTTGAAGTAACAGGCGACATCCTTATATTGGCTGGCGACATCGGCTACTTAGGTGACGAGAACTATAGCAGACACCCTTTCTGGGACTGGGCTTCCGAGAACTACAAGCAGGTTTATTGCTGCATGGGCAACCATGAATTCTATAAGTATTATGACGTAGCGACCCTGAAAGACGGATATTGCATGGAGATACGTCCCAACATACACAGTTTCTACAATGGCATTGTGCATATCGGTGACATCGACATTGTCCTTTCTACGTTGTGGGCAAAGATACCATTGAAGGAGGCTTACTACACGGAGCAATGCGTTACCGACTTCCGTCGGATCCTCTACGATGGGGAAATCATGACTCATGCCGACTTCAATAGCGAGCACACCCGTTGCCTAGATTTTATCAAGAAAGCTGTAGCCGATAGCAAAGCCAAACATAAAATAGTGGTCACCCACCATGTGCCGTCATTCAAGATGCTTTGCCCCAAGCACATCGGCAGTAAGATAAATGGTGCGTTCACCGTAGAGCTGGAGGATTACATCATGACAAGCGGCATAGACTTTTGGATATACGGGCATTCTCACTACAATGTTGATGTCGAGATTGGCAACACTCAGTGTGTTTCCAATCAGTTGGGTTATGTTTTCCATGACGAGCACAATTCCTTTGACCGCAAGAAGCACTTTATCGTTGCTGGCGATTGACCATGTAATTTTCAGTCCACTTAGTCCACTCTGAC
>CAVGEN010000164.1:0-4147 GCA_963628185.1 Waltera intestinalis
AATAATCTTCAAACAACAATGACACAACGAATCATGGCGGTTGTGGTGACCTACAACCGCTTGAACCTACTAAAGCGTGCTGTGGAATATATCCATCGGCAGACGCTGCCCGTGGCTGACCTCATTGTGGTGAACAATGGTTCGACCGACGGCACAGCCGAATGGCTTGATGCGCAGACCGGTATCACCGTGGTGCATCAGGATAACGTGGGCGGCTCGGGTGGTTTTTACACAGGCATCAAGACCGCCTACGAGAAAGGTGCCGACTGGATATGGTGCATGGACGATGACGTTTGGCCCACCGACAACTGTTTGGAGACGCTCTATGGATATGCAAGCAGGGACGAGAAAATCGGGATTGTGTGCCCCAAAAGACTATTGGGGGGGGGGGGTAAATATTGTTGTTGGCGAAACAAGGTCTTTCAACTTGACCAATCCGTTACGTCCTACCCATCAGTTCCTTTCTCTGGATGAAGTCGGAGATAAGGAAATTGTGAAGATAGAAGGCATGGCATTTGAAGGACCGCTCATCAAACGTGCCGTAGTGGATAAGATAGGTCTGCCCAATAAAGAACTCTTTATTTTCTATGATGATAGCGATTACTCTTATCGTGCCGTACTTGCAGGTTTCGATGTTTATGTATTGACAAAGGCTATACTTAACAAAGAGCAGTTCCCTCCCAAGAAGAAAGACAAGAGCACTGCCGCAAGCGAATGGAAACTCTATTATTTTGTGCGCAACATGTCATATTTCAATCGCGCTTATGGACGGACGTTTGCCAGCCGTTGGTTCGGCGGCATAAGGTTCTTCCTGCATGAAATGTGGAACGTGTTTTATGAGAACAAGCAAGAAAAGTTGCTTTCTTTGAGTAAAATCATCCGTTCCTTCATTGATGGCAAGCGGAAACGCTTGGGGAAAATGTGATATAATATTACGCTTATGAACATGAACGAAGAGATACGCGACGGATATGTGGTATCTGCAGAAATGAAAAAGGTGTGGGACATACAGATGCGTCTCATGCGTAAGGTGCTTGATGTCTGCCGCGAGAATGGTTTGAACATTTGGGTTGATGGCGGGACGTTGCTTGGTGCAGTGCGTCACCACGGCTACATACCATGGGACGATGACATAGATCTAATAATGATGCGTGAGGACTATGAACGCTTACAATGTATTGCTGCTCAATATTTTACCCCCCCTTATTCTTTCAGACAGCCTACACAGACCAGTTCTATCCGCGTGGCCATGCACAGGTACGCTACGATGGAACGGCTGCCATACTTCCAGGTGAGGAACGATGCAAGTTCCACCAGGGTATTTTTATAGATATATTTGTTTATGATTCCCTGCCCAAAAACGGAGAAACGTTGTTGCGAGCCATATTTAAGGCAGAGCCGTTGCGCAAACTACTACAATGGCGATCGTCGTTCGGGTTCTCGTTTTCCAGTCCGGCACAGACATTGCGCTGGTTGGTGAGCCGATTATATTTTGCTTTCCACGATTACCGAAAGACTTTCGCCAAGTTTGAGAACTGCTATGCCCGGTATGAGGGCGAGCGTTCGGACATTCTTTCTTCTCCATGTTTTTATGCTGCATCGGTGTTTAAAAACAGGCATCGGCGCGAGTGGTTCCGTTCCACTGTCATGTTGCCGTTCGAGGATATGATGGTGCCCGCGCCCATTGACTACGACAAGGTGCTGCGCACTTATTACGGCGACTACATGACGCCCGTAAAAGCTCCCTCGATGCATGGCAATGTCGTGTTCGACACCAAACGGTCGTACAAAGAGGTTCTGAAAGAACAGCGCCGCCGATAAGTTTAGTGCATTACGCCTTTCGCAATAAGCGGTCAGCGTAGACCGATGGCAGGGAAACCAATAAAAACTGTATGAACATACTTTTCATAAATTGCAGATACCGACTGTTTGACGGTCTAGACTGCGGTGCAGCCAATCGTTCCTCTTTGTTTGTGAAAGCCTTGAGCCGAGTTGGGCATGTGGATGTTGTTTCCTTCGGTAACGAACCGCTTGTGTCAAATGTTGCCAATTGCGACGTGGTGTATTCTAAGCCCATTCCGCATCGGGCGGACAGTCCCAAGCAACTAGTGAAGCGCCTCATGCGGCTGCTGGTGTCACCATGGGACGTACGAGCTTATTATACGCTTGACCGTCAATGCGAAGAAGTGGTGGGCAGGCTGTTGCGGGCGAAACACTACGACCTCATAGCCTGTCGCTATATAAGTGAGGCGGTAAGGTGTGGACTGCAGAAATATGTAGATCGCTTGGTAGTGGATGTGGATGACAACCTCGTCAGTGCGTCATTGCGAGACTTGTGCGGTGCCCCCCCCGACAACATCTTCATCAGAGGGCTGTTTCTTTATAGGGCGCATGTCATCGGGTGGATGCAGAAGAACTTTCTGCGGAAGGTGAGAATGTCGTTTTATTCCAATATCCTCGAACAGCCATCATACAGGTCGGTGTTCTTGCACAATGCTACGGCACTTGAGCATCCTATAGTCGATATTACCGAACAGACACCTTTGCGGTTGCTCATCGTGGGATGGCTCGATTTTGCCCCCAACAGAATCGGAGCACTGCATTTTGTGGAGCATGTGTTTCCCAAAATCAAGAAAGCCGTGCCAGCGGCAGAACTGCATATCGTGGGCAAGACCCACGATACCCAGCTGAAGGAAAGGCTGAACGCTCATGACGGTGTAAAGGCTATGGGCTTCGTTGACGATATTGTAAACGAGTACGAACAGTGCCGTGTAATCATTGTCCCCGTGTATCAAGGGGCTGGCACGAGTGTGAAGTTTGCCGAAGGACTGATGATGAACCGTCCCATGGTTTCAACGCCTATGGGCGCTCGTGGCTTTGAGCATCTTTGCCGCTCTGGCAGTGAGTATATGTTGGCTAAAGACGACGATATGTTCGCCCGGCACGTTACGCAGTTGCTTACCTCTTCCCACCATGCTCGGGAAATAGCTTGCAATGCCAATAAGGTAGGGCGGCAGTATTTCTCAAAAGAGTGTTTTGAGAAAATTGTGGTCGACAGTGTGAACAAAGCGTTGATGTAATGTCATGAAGAAAAAATCCTTTCCGCTGGCTATCGTTATCCCAGCCTACAAAGGCAACTATCTAGCCAAAGCTCTCGACTCTATTGCCGTTCAAACATGCCAAGACTTCACATTATATATAGGTGACGACTGCAGTCCCTATGATATTGAAAATATTGTGTCACCCTATCGCAATAGGATAGATCTTGTATATAAACGTTTCGACAT
Source organism: Waltera intestinalis (assembly GCA_963628185.1). Taxonomy (GTDB): domain Bacteria; phylum Bacteroidota; class Bacteroidia; order Bacteroidales; family Bacteroidaceae; genus Prevotella. Next base: position 3,288 of record CAVGEN010000164.1, read on the forward strand.
CAACCTTGGCGGACACGACCTTGTGGCGCAGTGGGAGCGGTGCATCGATATGACGCAGGGCGAAGAATGGATATGGCTATTCTCCGATGATGACGTGATGGAGAAAAATTGTGTGGAGGCGTTTTACACAGAGATAAATGACCATCCGCAAGCCGGGTTGCTACATTTCAATGTGTCGTGTATCTCGGCTACTGACGAGCTGATTGAAGAGTTTCAGTCGTTCCCTCCTTGTCTCAGCGTGAAGGATTTCATCGACAAAAGACTGTTGGGGCATATCCGCAGTTTTGTAGTGGAGTTTGTCGTTAGGCGTGATGTTTACAACCGCGCAGAGCGGTTTGAAAAGTACGATTTGGCATGGGGCAGCGATTATGTCAGCTGCATTAAGTTCGCAACAATGTCTGGGGGGGGTAATCCGTACATGCCGGGATGCAAAGGTAAAATGGAGAAGCAGCGGTGAGAATATATCGACCGACTATAATAATGTGATGTTGGTAAGAAAGCTAAAAGCTTTCATTCGGTTTACCTTTTGGGTTTACCAATATAGCCGTAAACATCACTATGGCCATCCGTTCTTTTACGCCAAGAGTGCGTTCGTGGAAATCGTCAGGTACAAACACTTGCTAGCGTTGCACCAATATGTCGGTCTGTGGCTGCTTGCCCTAAAGCAATTTGGTTTTCACATGGTGCCGGTAGTGTGCGACTTGCCCCATTATCTGTCGTACAGAAAAACGTTCTGAATATGTATGGACGATAGGGATTGAATTATGCGCCCCCTACAGGGGCGATATAATGGTGCGAACCCTAAAACGTAGGGGTGAACCCCTACGCTATAGTATTAGCCCCCTACAGGGGCTGGCAAT
>CAVGEN010000165.1:0-4144 GCA_963628185.1 Waltera intestinalis
TTACAGTCTGTTCAACTCGTCCTGCGCACTGTTCTCTCCATGATAGCGACCAGTGCGCTTGTTGAATTTCCACGTGAGTGTGAGCTTATAGTTCCACAACTTGTAGTCCTCGGTCTGTGAGAAGTCAACGGAGTGTTGGTGTATCTTCTCCCGGAAATAGAACTGGTGGAAGAGGTCGCTGGCAGAGAATGCCACTTGCAGCCTGTCGCCCATGAACGACTTGTTGGCACCGATGCTCCAGTTCTGGTCGGGGCGGAATTGGACTCTTCCGTTCATTCCTCTGTTTTCGAAGAGATAGGAGAGCGAGAGTTGGTAGCCGTGGGGCAGGGTGAAGTAGTTGTCGATAGACGCACTCCAAGAGAAACCGTTGTAGTTGATGAGCTCGCCTTGGTCATCTACCTTGAAGAACTGATAGGTAGTGCTGAGGCTGATGTTGGGTCGCCAAAAACCGAAGGTGTGCCCCCAGTTGAGGTAGGCGTAGGCCCGCTGCTGCTTGCCATAGTTCATGAAGGTGCTGATGTACCGCACGGGCTTGTCCTCCGGTACCTCTGCTATATACATGATGGGGTGGTCGATGTAAGTATATCTCAGTATGCCATAGAAGTCTTTCCACTGTACGGAGTAGGTGAGGCGATACGTATTGTAAGCCTGCAACTTCGGGTTGCTTATCCCATAATGGAACCGGGAGATATAATAGATGTTGCCGCTCAGTTGACTGAACGATGGACGGGATGTCGTGGTGCGGAAGTTGAGCGAATGATGCCACGAAGGCTCGTTGAGACTGACGCTGAACGAAGGGAACCACTGGTTGTAGGTGCGACTCATATTGCTTGCGGCATCCAGCAGATTCGTATAGCTGGAGGTGAGGTGTTCGTATCGGATACCTGCCGACCAGGTCCATTTGCCTGCCGAGCCTTGGTATTGCAAGAAGGCGGCGGTCTTGGTGTCGTGGTTCTTGTATTCCGTCGTGCCGAGCTGATCGGAAGAGCTGCTGGTGTTTCCCTTGCCGTCGGTGAGGCTCCATTCTCCGCCAAAGTTAAGGGCATGATGCTCGCCCAAGAGCTGCTTCATGTTGAGGCGTGCACTATAGATGGCGTAGTCGGTGTGCGAGCTGTTCTGGGTCACTCTTTCCTCGCTTCCCTCCGTTTCGTGGATGGGCTGAGAGTCGTTGCCTGCGTTCTTCACATAGTCAAGATAGAGTTGTGAGGAAAGCGACTTCGACCACTTTCCGAGGTGGAAGAGGTTGAAGTGGTTCTGGCGGGAATGTGCCCACTGTTGGCTCTCTGCATCAAAGAATTTTAGGTTCTCCCCAGGGTTGCGGTAATACTGGCTTTGTTTCTCGCTCCTGCCGCCGCTGAGCCACAATCCCTCCCATTGGGCGCCTATCTCGTGGTGCTTGCCCAAGAGCCAGTCGAAATTGATTTCCGAGGTGTTGGCGTAAGCCTTGTTCTTGCCGTGGCGGTCGGCTCCGAAGAGATATTCTCCGTCGGTGGCTCTAACCGTGGTTTCCTCGGGCTGGTGTACATTGTAGCGATTGTCCTGGTAACCGTAGAAACCTGATATGGAAATTTGGGAGTTTGTGTAGCCCAGCGTGATGTCCCCGTTGGTGGTGTTCACCTCGCTCACCTTGTCGTATGCCTGTATCTTTCCGAAGATTCCCTCATCTTTTCTCTTCATCACAATTCTCAGCACTGCCCCCGTAGCTGCATCGTATTGGGCACCGGGAGTGGTGATGAGTTCGATGTCGTCTATCTGTTTCACGTCGAGGTGGGCAAGCTCTGCCGATGTCGCCTTCTTGTCGTTGATGTAGATGGTGGGTGCGCCCAATCCCTTTACCTCGAAACTGCCGTCGGACGCTTGTTGCATGCCAGGGATATGTCTCAGCAGGTCGTTCCATGTGGGTTCCTTTGCCAATGGCGTGTTGCGAACATGGGTAACCATTGCCCCGTCCTTCATCTTGAACATCGGACGGTGGCCCACCACTGTAACTGCTTGGATAGAGTCCTTCCAAGTGGTCAGCAAGGAGTCTTTGCCCTGACCTTCCAACAGTCTATTGGATGTTTGCGCATTGGCGCAAGAGGCAATGGCGAGTATCGTCATGGTCAAAATGCTTTCTTTCTTCATGAGTCTTTCCTTTTTGTTTTCGCTTGCAAAGGAACGACCTTTTTTTTGTCGGAAGGGCAAATAATCATTACTGAAACATTACGTTGGCGAAATAATAATGCTTTACATTATTCATATATGGGGAAACATCGTACATTTGCAGCAATGAAAGGAAAAATGGTAAAAAGACATGAACCAGAGAATCAAAAACGTATGGATGCTCACCATCCTCTCCTCCTTCCTGCTGATAGTCCTCCAAGGCTATTGGCTCTACAACAGCATCTCTTACTCGATGGGAGAGATGGAGAAGGAAAACGTGCGGAAGGTGGAGCGAGCCGTGATGGACTACTTGAACCAGCTGGGCGATTCCGTAAAGGACAGATCCCATATCGGCTATGTGGTTTCCGTATATTTCAGCGATTATTCCAAGCCTGTCACTACCATTTGTTCGCCCGAGGGTACAGATACCATCGTGAACGGTGTGGTCATGATAAAACCCGCCTTTCGTGACATGATGGAGCGCAGGGACACCTTTGACTTGAGGGAGACGGATTCCTCCAACTTCGATGATTGCACCAATACCTACATCACCTTTCAGATGACTCGTTTCGATGCCCGCCATTTCCGTAGGTTTATGAAAAGCGAACTGAAAGAGGAGTTCCTGGATGCCCGGATAAAGACTTCTGCCAAGCGGCTTTGGCAGTCGAAGGTGGTGGAGCCTGCCTCGCTCTTTCATCATGAGATGCTGATGGAGGTGCCTTTCAATCCCATCGAGTACCAGTCGATGCAAGTGAGGCTGCAAGTCTCCATCCGACCGCTCTTGCAAAGTATGGTTTGGCAAATCATCGGCAGCATCCTGGTTACCATTCTCTTGCTCCTCAGCTTCGCCTATCTCATCAAGGTGATGCTCCTCCAGAAGAAAGTCGATAAGATGCGGGGCGACTTTGTACATACGATGATTCATGAGTTGAAACGGCCGGTACAGACCTTGAAGATGTGTGTGTCGATGTTGCGCGACGACGAGATGGCTGAGACCGTAAGGGAGGAGAGCGACAACCTGACGGCTTATCTCAACAAGTTGAGGGAGGTGATACGTGCCGAGGAACACATCCCGCTCAATGTCTCGGAATTCGACGTCCATGCCATGCTCTCGCATCTCTCCGGTGTGTATCGGAAGAATGGGCAGAAGGAAGTGAACGTTTTGCTCGACTATCAGCGAAGCTCCGACCGGATGAAGGGTGACAGAGACCAGTTGCAGAACGTGGTGAACAACTTACTGGAGAACTCGGTGAAGTATTCGGGCGACATCGTGAACATTCATATCACCTGCTCAGACACTCCTCATGGCGAGGTGTCGATAACCGTCGCCGACAATGGCATCGGTATCTCGCAGGAGGAGCAGTCGCGTGTATGGACCAAGTTCTACCGCAGCCCTGCCTATCCCGGCATGATGCAGCCCGGCATCGGACTCGGCCTGAGCTTCGTGGATATGATTGTGAAGGCACATGGCGGCAGGAAGAAACTGACGAGTGAAGTGGGGACGGGAACGAAGATAACAATAGTAATACCGCAATGACAAAGACTATCAAGATACTTTTCGCAGATGACGATTTGAAGTATTCCATGTTGCTCAAGCGTTTCCTGGAGCAACATGGGTACGAGGTGACTTACGCCGGCAACGGCAGGAAGGCTTGGGAACAGTTCCCGGAAGTAAAACCCGACCTGGTGTTGCTCGACATCAATATGCCTGAAATGGACGGCTATGAGGTGGCGGAGCATATCCGTGCCATCGACCCGAAGGTTCTCATTTTCTTCCTCACCGACCGCACGGAGAAGAACGACCGCTTGAAAGGCTTTTCGCTGAAGGCGAACGACTACCTTGCCAAGCCATTCTATCCCGAGGAACTCTTGGCGAGGATTGAGGAAAGGTTTGCCATCAGCATGGCGGAAACCGTAGAGGAGGAAGTCTATCGCTTCGGCGAGACCACCTTTATTTATAGCAACAACGAACTCCGCACCCGATCTTCCCGTGTGCTCATCA
>CAVGEN010000166.1:0-4128 GCA_963628185.1 Waltera intestinalis
GTTAGATAAATCCGCCGTTTTTAACAAGGAACATGTTAAACTCTCTATCGTTTTTGGCAACACGGCTCTATCTTGAAGTAAAAAAAAATAGTGTTAGAATGCTCTAAATTGAGAGGCTATGAATAATTCAGGATAGAGAACAATTCTGTCAAAAATGTCACCGACATCAAGACTGATGGCAAAGGAAACATCTGGGTTCTGACCATGAACTCAGGCTTATACCATATCTATACTCGCCCTTCTTTGTTCCAAACTTTGCCCATCATCCCAGAGAATGCCACCGCCAATCGCATCAGCTCCATCTTCACCATTGATGGTGAACATTTTTGGTTGACTTTGGCACCATCAGGCATAGGTTACTACGACAGTAAAAACCAGCAATCCTTGTTTAGCACAAGCATTCCTTCGTTCGCTAATCTTGCATACGACAAAATCAACACCCACCACTCCGACATCATCGACAATGGCAAGGGAGGCATTTGGTTTGCCAATAATGGATTTGGCATCACCGCCTTGCAAGATAGAAAGGTAAGCATGATAGACGAGACCAACTGCGGATTAGTAAAAGACCGTTTCGTCAACACCTTGTATCGCTCAAAGAACGGAATTGTCTTCGCTGGTGAGAAACAACACCTCAACTACCTGCTTCCTTCTGGCAAGAGCTATAGCCTCATCCAAGGAATAGACGTAAAAGACATTACCGAAGACCATCAAGGCAACCTCTGGGTTGCTACCGAAAATCAAGGTATCTTACGCATCAACGGCAATTTCAACAACCCGAAGGCTGTCACTACCCGATACTACAATGCCACTCAGGGAGGGTTCATCGTCAACGATGCCTCCCAATGCTTGGAAGACAGCAAGCATCGCCTTTGGGCGATCTCCAACAGTGGCGGTCTCTTCCGATACAATCCTAAGAAGGAGACTTTCGAGAGCGTCAACGAGGATTTCCATTGGGACATCGACCGCATCTTCTCCATCATCGAGGATAACCAAGGATGCCTGTGGCTCACCACTGACAATGCTCTCATCTGCCTGCAAGTGGATGAGAATGGAGAAGCACAATATACAACCTACACGAAAGAAGACGGATTGGGGAATCTCCTGTTCATGCCACGGTCATGTTTCAAGAGAGGCAACGAACTCTATTTTGGTTCGGGACGCAACTTGATTCATTTCAACTCTGCCACGCTCTATGCCCAGCGAAACGAGAAACATCCATCCAACATCATCATCACCGACTTGCTCATAGACGGCAAGCGATTCAGAGATTTGGATTCGACCTTGCAGGAAGAACTTTGCGACGTGACACCTCAATACATGCGTTCGCTTACTCTTCCAGCTAGCATCAACAAGTTCTCGATAGAGTTTGCCTTGCTCTCATATACCAACACCGACCAGTGTAAGTACGCTTACTATCTGGAAGGCTACGACAAGGACTGGCACTATGTGGATGCCAGCATCCGTCAGGCTTCGTTCGAGAACCTTCCTTCGGGAAGCTACAAGCTCCACGTAAAGGCAGCCGACAGCTATGGCCATTGGAACGAGATGGCATACACCATCCACATCAAGGTATTGCCACCTTGGTACGCTTCTTGGTGGGCATACCTTATATATATAGCACTCCTCATCGTGGGCATTCGCCTCGCCATCATCTGGTATCGTGAGCGACTTCGCACCAAGAACCGCCTCCAGATGGCTGTGGTTTTCACCAATATCACCCATGAGTTGCTGACTCCACTCACTGTTATCTCAGCAGCGGCAGACAGCATCAAGCGAATAGCCCCTAACGCAGATAACCAAACGAGCATCATCCACGACAATATCAACCGCCTGACTCGTATGCTTCGACAGATACTCGAAGTAAGAAAGGCGCAAGCAGGAAAATTGCAGTTGAAAGTAAGTGAAAGTAAACTGGGCGATTTCTGTGCAGAGACCACCCGAAGTCTCATGCCGATGTTCTCGCCTAAACAAATCACCTTCGAGCAAGACATCACCTGTATGGGCGAGCTGCATGGTTTGACACTGACAAGGTGGAGAAGATGCTCTATAATCTGCTCAACAATGCAGTCAAGTACAATGAGGTAGGTGGCAAGATTTCCCTCCATGTCAGCATCACAGACAGCCAAGCGACCCTCATGGTGTCGGACACAGGCATTGGCATCTCCAAAGACAAGTTGAAGCACCTCTACAACCGATTCCTCGATGGCGACTACCGACAGATGAACACCATCGGCACAGGCATCGGTCTCTCGCTTGTCCACGACTTGGTGAAGTTGCATCACGGAATCATCAAATGCGATAGCGAAGAGGGCAAGGGAACCACCTTCACCATCACCTTCCCTATCAACAAAGAGAGTTACGCTGAGGATGAAATGCTCAAAGATGAGCATCGCCTCTCCACAGAAAAGACAGAGAACATCATCCTTACCCCTACCAACAAGAATGAAGAAGCGATGGCTTCCAGCCTCAGTTCTTCCTCTGTGGCAGCTAACAGCAAGCTAGAAGATAACAACAAGGATGACAAGGAAAGCAACGAAAAGGAATATACGATTCTCTTGGTAGAAGACAACCAGGAACTTCTCTTGCTGATGAGCAGTCTCTTGAGCACGCACTATCATGTATTGACGGCAACCAATGGTGAAAAGGCGCAACGCATCATCGAGAAATCTGCGCTAGACATCATTGTCACCGACGTGATGATGCCTGTCATGGATGGTATCGAACTTACCAAGTGGCTCAAGAGCAATGACAATTATAGTCAGTTGCCAGTGGTGATGCTGACTGCCAAGACGCAAAACGAGGACAAGAACGAGGCTTACCGTGTCGGTGCTGACGCTTATATCACCAAACCATTCAATCTGGAAGACTTGCAACTCCGCATCGACAACATCATCGCCAATCGTCAGCGCATCCGCCAGAAGTTCCAGTCGCAGACTGACTTCGTGGTGGAAGAACAGCATTACAGCAATCCTGACAAGATATTCATCCAGAGTGCCATCGACAAGGTCAACGAGCACATCATGGACAGCGAGTATGGCAGAGAGCAACTTGCCGCCGACCTTTGCATCAGCAGTAGCACACTCTATAACAAGTTGAGAGCCATCACGGGTCAGAATGTATCTAGCTTCATCACCAGCATTCGTATGAAGCAAGCTTGCCAGATTCTCAAACAGAATCCTTACATCCGCATCAACGAACTGAGCTACCAAGTAGGTTTCAGCACGCCAAGATACTTCAGCCAATGCTTCAAGAAGGAATTCGGCATGGGTGTGAAGGAGTATATCGAGAAAGAAGGACTTGCTGCTAAGGAACAAGAAAAATACTTACCGAAATATTTAGTTGGCTCTTCTCAAAATTTAGAACATTTGAGAAGAGCCTAAATTTTTTATACTAAATATCGGATTGCAAGGTAGGAAATCACAAATCTTGCACATTTTATATCGCTAAGTTGACATCATCGTGGATATTTTCATGTACTTTTGTAATAAAAAAACATGAGAAATATCAAAGACATACAATTATTTACATTTATCATTTGGTTTCTTATTTTAGGAAGTTGCACAAACACAAGCAATCATCTAAATAAGTTGAACCAAATAGATAGCTTGATGGAGTGTAATCCTAAGGCTTCTTACGACAGCCTATGCCATTATAAGAAACTGATGTTAAAAAGTAACCGAAAAGAAGAAATGAAATTTCGGCTACTCGTAGCAAAAGCTGAAAACATCTTGTTTATAGACATGTCTTCCGATAGTTCGTTTCAAGAAGTAACGAATTACTATGACAGTAAGGGAACCTCAAATGAAAAGATGATAGCTCATTATCTTTTCGGTTGCGTATATCGTGACAGAAATGAAGCACCAATGGCATTGCAATGCTACAAGAAGGCAGTAGAATGTGCAGATACTTTGGATAGCAATTGCGATTATTCTACTCTATATCGCATTTATGGACAAATGTCAGAAATCTATGGCAAACAAAATTTATTTAATGAAGCCATAAAAGCTGAAAAAAATATAGTTCGTATGCCCTAAAAGCTAAAGATACTCTAACCTAAATTATTCATAGGCATAAAAAAAGAAGCTGAATTTCTTGCATAATCCAAGAAAAAGTATTATCTTTGAA
>CAVGEN010000167.1:0-4078 GCA_963628185.1 Waltera intestinalis
CTGGTGCCGGATAAGGTACGTCATAAGAGTCAGGAGCGTGATCTATGAGCAACAAAACAAAGAAGCTGTTGATTCTGAATCTGCCGTATATCATCGCCGGGCTGGTATGCACCAACCTGGGAGAGGCATGGAGAATAGCCGAGGGCGCAGATATGTCTGAAAAGCTCCTCGGCTTTCTTTCTGCCCTGGGGACAGCATTTTCCAATCCGTTGCCGAGTATTCACCCACTGGATTTGCTGGTGGGTGTCTGCTGCGGAGCGGGATTGCGGTTAGCTGTTTACCTGAAAGGCAAAAATGCGAAGAAGTACCGGCATAACGAGGAATATGGCTCTGCCCGCTGGGGCACGCCAAAAGACATTGAACCCTTTGAGGATCCAGTCTTTGCCAACAACGTTATTCTGACAAGGAGTGAGCGGCTGATGATGGGAAACAGACCAAAGAATCCGGCCAATGCGCGAAATAAAAACGTGTTGGTTATCGGCGGCTCCGGCTCCGGCAAGACGCGGTTTTGGCTGAAACCAAACCTTCTCCAGATGCACAGTTCTTATGTAGTTACAGATCCGAAAGGAGATATTGTGGTCGATTGCGGAAAAGCCCTTTTAAAGCATGGATACAGCATCCGGATCTTCAATACGATCAATTTCAAAAAGTCGATGCATTACAATCCTTTCGCATATATTCACAGCGAGAAGGATATCTTGAAGCTGACCACCACCCTGATTGCTAACACCAAGGGCGATGGAAAATCCGGTGACGAGTTTTGGACGAAGGCGGAGACGCTGCTATACTGCGCGCTGATCGGTTATATCCATTACGAGGCACCGCTGGAGGAGCAGAATTTCGCAACGCTCATCGAGTTCCTGAATGCGATGGAGGTGCGGGAGGATGATGAAACCTTCCAGAATCCGGTGGATCAGATGTTTGAAGCATTGAAAAAGAAGAAGCCAAATCATTTTGCCGTCCGGCAGTATGCTAAATACAAATTGGCCGCTGGTGTTACATAATGCTGATAGTTTTTTAGTACCCCATTATACAGATGGGATATTGAAAAACTACCAGCATTTTCAATATTTAGGAAAGGAAGTGATGAGTAGTGGCAAAGAAAACAATGCGTCATCCCGCTCTTTATGAGCGTTTAAGCCACGATGACGAGTTACAGGGAGAATCTAACTCGATCTCCAATCAGAAGAGGATTCTGGAGGATTACGCGGAGCAACATGGTCTGACGGACTATGTCCATTACACAGACGATGGCATCTCCGGCACGAGATTTGACCGCCCAGGCTTTCAGGCAATGATTGCCGAAGTAGAGAAGGATTTGATCTCGGTGGTGGTCATCAAGGACATGAGCCGTTTTGGACGTGATTACCTTCAGGTAGGCCACTACATGGAGGTGCTGAGAAAGCACGACACACGGCTGATTGCCCTGAATGATGGCGTTGACACGTTGAAGGGTGATGATGAGTTCACGCCGTTCCGCAACATCATGAATGAGTGGTATGCCAGGGACACCAGCAAGAAGATCCGGTCAGCCTATCAGGCGAAGAACCTGGCAGGCAAGCACACGGCCAGCTCAGCAACGTATGGATATTTGAAATCAGAAACCGATAAGGATCAGTGGATCATTGATCCGGTGGCTGCACCGATTGTGAGGAGAATCTTCCAGATGTCGATGGATGGCAAAGGCCCGTATCAGATCGCTAAGATTCTGTCGGCGGAGAAAATCCCGATCCCTGCTTATCACATGCAGCAGATGGGCACAGGCCTATGGAAAACCAGAGAGATCAAGAACCCATATAACTGGGGATCCAGCACCATCGTTCACATCATTGAGAATCCGGTATATCTGGGGCATACCTGCAACTTCAAGACCAGAAAGCACTTCAAGGACAAGAAAAGCCATTACGTGGATCAGGATCAATGGACGATCATCGAGAATACGCATGAGGCCATCGTGGACAAGACCACCTTCGATAACGTGCAGCGCCTGCGCAAGAACATCCGACGCTATCCTGACGGTTGGGGCGAGATCAATCCCCTGAGCGGTCTGCTGTTCTGTGCGGACTGTGGCAGCGTGATGTATGTGCATCGGGTCAATAACGGCAAGCGGATCCCGCAGTTCACCTGTTCTGCCTATTCAAAGATTCCGGTCGGTACACGATGCCCGACACAGCACAGGGTCAATGGTGACGATGTGTTGGAACTGGTGAAGGAAACATTGAAGTCAATCATCAAGTTCTCCCAGGAGGACGAGGAGGCCTTCGTGAAGAAGGTGAAGGAAACCGTGGCAACGCAGCATTCCGCTGATGCTACGGAGCAGAAAACCAGACTTACGAATGTCAGGAAACGTTTGGATGAGCTGGAGGTTCTGATCTGCAAGAGCTATGAGGACAATGCTCTGGGAAAGCTGCCGGACAAGCTTTATGACAAGATGATGGCACAATACACGGCTGAACAGAGCAATCTGGAGGATGAATTGAAGAGCCTGCAAGGGATTGTGGCGGAGTATGAGAACGAGCTTGTTTCTGCTGATAAATTCATTGCACTTGTGCGGAAATATGCGAACTTCGAGGTAATGACCAATACCATGCTGAATGAGTTTGTGTACAAGATTCTGGTGCATGAGCGTGACATAAAAGGCTCCGTTGATTCACCGCAGACCATTGAGATCTATTTCAATTTCATTGGCAAGTTTGAGACACCCGCCATGGAGCAAGGCCCGACACCGGAGGAACTTCTACTGATGGAAAAACGGCAGAAAATTCGAGAGAAACGGCATGAGGAGTACCTTCGCAGGAAGTCAACGGGCTGGCAGGCCACCTATTACTGGAAAAACAAGCGTGCAAGGAAGGAAAAGATGGATGCAGCCAAGGAGGCCATACGTGCCGAGGATCAGGCCAATGGCATTTATTATCACCCGAAACAAAGGAAGGAGAAAAAGAATGAAGAAGAACTTATCACTGTGGACACATGATGAAAACGGACTGGATTACCGTCTTGTTGGTGATTACTACATTCCAATCATAACCATGCCGGAAGAAAAACGCCAGATAGGACGTTGGGGAAGAATGTATCAGGAATACCTGCAGGAGGCGCATCCAATCCTGATGAATCAGCTCATTATGAGCGGAAAGCTGTGGTCTGCAATGGCAGATGTGCAGGAACAGGCAGAGAGCCGATATGAGCTTCTGATGGGGCAAATGAGCCGTTCTGAGGGCATCACAGAGGCGCTGAAGAAGCAGAACCCCATGGAGTGGGTACAGCGGATGAATAACCTGCGCAATCGCGTTGAGGAGATCATTCAAACAGAGATCATCTACGTGTGAGAGACATCTTCCGGCCCTGACAGTTATAATTCAATATGACTAGAGAACCGTCTGCCAGCATGGCGGGCGGTTTTCGCATACATAGGCATCGCAATAGGGCGGTGCCTTGTTTTTGTGCTGAAAAAGGCAGCGGAAAGGAGAAAGATGGGAAACATATATGGATATATCAGGGTCAGCAGCCGAGATCAGAATGAGGACAGGCAGATGATTGCACTGAGGGAGCTTCAGGTTCCAGAGAAGAACATCTTCATGGATAAGCAGTCCGGCAAGGACTTCGAGCGACCGCAGTATAAGAAGATGCTGCGCCGATTCAAGAAGGACGATCTGCTCTATATCAAGAGCATTGACCGCCTGGGGCGCAATTACGCTGAGATCCTGGAGCAATGGCGGATTCTGACTAAGGACAAGGGGATTGATATCGTGGTGCTGGATATGCCACTTTTGGATACCAGACGTGGCAAAGACCTGATGGGAACCTTTCTGAGCGATATCGTGCTGCAGGTGCTGTCCTTCGTAGCAGAGAATGAGCGTACCAACATCCGTCAGAGGCAGGCTGAAGGCATTGCAGCTGCCAAGGCCAGAGGCGTCCGCTTCGGCAGGCCACCAAGTCCACTGCCGGAGAGCTTCCATGATGCGTATCAGCGTTGGAAATCCGATAAGATCACCGGAACAACGGCAGCCAGGGAATGCGGGATGCCATTATCAACCTTCCGGTATCGGGCAGAGATTTACGAAAAAGCCAAGTTATTGTA